>JBMSAP010000085.1:0-2687 GCA_049414445.1 Candidatus Caldipriscus sp.
TGGAAGGGAAATTATCTTTTTATGGGATAACGGATATTGTGGAGAGGGTACTTGAGGAAAACCCGTTTAAAAACGCTAAAAGATTTGAGGATTATTTGGAGGCGGATGCTTGGGCGAGGGAAAGGGCGAAAGCACTTTTACCCCAAAATTAAGTTTTACCCCATTATAATACTAGTCAAGGAGGTGATATATGAAACGGTTCATCTTAACGACGCTAAGCATAGGTTTAATGCCCGTATTAGGGTACGGGCAGTTGCCACCGCTTGATGCAGCTGTGGGTACCTGGATGATGCATCATGGTGCGGCGTCTCTGAGGGGATTACAGCGCCTGAAGGGTGCTGTGACGGGACCTTACGTTAAGTGTGACAACTTCTTTGCTACCGCGGAGGGTGATCCGATAGTTGCGGATATAAACGGTGATGGCTTAAACGAGATAGTGATAGCCGGTTGGGACCAGGCTGTGATATATGCCTTTCGTGGAACTGACTGTTCGTTACTGTGGAGTAGTACAATATCAAGTAGTCCCAGTCTATATGTCGGTGGATTTTCCCCAGCGGTAGGTGAGCTTGATCCTATGAGGCCTGGGCTTGAAATAGCGGTGACGATAAATATTACTGATAGTCTTTATGTCCTTTCTGGTACAGATGGAAGCATAATTTGGAGTGCTCCTCTGGGAATTGTCTCCTGGGCTGCTGCTCCCGCAATAGCGGATATTGATGGTGATGGGATAGGTGAAATTTTTGTATCTTCAAGCCATACCACTTACGCCTTTAGAGGGAACGGAACCCTTTTATGGTCATACCCAGCAGGTTATGACGGTTCCAACTTAGCTGTGGGCGATTTGGGTAATGATGGTACTTTGGAGGTAGTGTTTTTTGGGTGGAGTAGTAGTACTAGTTGGCAAGTTTTTGCTGTAAGGGCAACAGATGGTACTTTTGTTTGGAGCTATCCTCTCTCCGACATAGGTAATGTTGCTCTTGCTGATCTTGATAATGATGGACAGTTAGAGGTTGTGGTAGCATACCACGGAGGAGGTGTGATAGCCCTAAGACATAACGGAACCCTATATTGGTCAAGATCACTTAGCTGTACTGGTTGTAGACCTAATTCACCCACAATAGCCGATTTAGATGGGGATGGTCTTAGGGAAATCTTGGTGGGATGCTATAAGGAAAATACCGTTTATGCTTTGAGGGGTACAGACGGTTCAACACTATGGAGTTATGGTGGTGTTACAACATGTGGTCAAAGCTCAAGCCGTAAGATAGGGGATATAGATGGTGATGGAGCTTTAGAAGTTGTTTTGACGTCGTATTATGCTCCCCACCTAATAGTTCTCGACGGTGCGACTGGAACTGTTGAATGGACTTGGAATAATCCTGCTGGTGTAGGGTTTGAAGGTTTGGCAATTGCGGATGTTGATAATGATGGATGTATGGAAATAGTTGTAGGTCCAAATAGTGCTTCTGGTGGAGCAAGGTTTTACGTTCTTGACTCTCCCACTCCAGTTTCCTATTGTGGAATTCTTGGAGAGGATGAGGAACTAAAGGTTGAAGAGGATAGGAACATTGGAGGCGTATATCTTCTTATTTCGTCGGTGAAGGGAGGGGTGAAAGTTGAGACTGGGAGGAGGGCGTTTGTGGAGATATACACATTGGATGGTAGGAAGGTGAAAGGGTTAGAGGTAGATAGGAGCGCCTTTGTTGAGTTGAAGAAAGGGACATACGTTTTCAAGGTTAAGGGGCATAACCTTTACAGGACGGTGATAGTTAGGTAAAAAAACTTGGGTGGGGGGATCACAACCTTATTATTCCCTCCACCCTCTCCTCAATGAACTTTTGAACTATTTCCCACTCCTCATAAAGGGAAAGGTTTTTCCTGTATTGGGGGAAATATTCTTCAAGCTCGTCAAATGTTTCATCCCTCAAACCTCTCAATTTAAAGGCTTTATATGCGCAGAGAAGCTCTGCGGATAGAAACATCAGCATAAATTCCGCCAACTTTAGAAGCCTTAAGGTACCTCCGAAGCTCATAGGGACCCAATCCTCCTGATCGTTCCCCGTTGGGACGGATTGAAAGGAATAAGGTGTTGATATAACTTTACTTTCCGCAAATATTGAAGCTAATGCGGTTTGGAGCATCATCAAACCCGGATCCTTCCCCGGATTTTCCGAGAGCATATACGGTAAATCCGATTTATCGCTCAAGATATAAAAAACCCTCCTCTCAATAGAACCCAGAAAAGCGGTTATACCAATTGCCAAAATGTCGCTTGCAAAGGAGATACTTTGCCCATGAAAGTTCCCCGTTGAGAAAATCTCCCCGTCAGAAAAAATTGGGTTATCCGAGCATCCGGAGGAAAGCTCCCCAAATATCCCCTCCGAAACTTCCAAAGCCCTTAAAAGTGGAGATGTTATCTGAGGGAAGCATCTAAAGGAATAAGGATCCTGAACCCTTTTACCATCTTCTTCCTTCTCTACGAATTTCCAAATCCTCTCCGCAATTCTTAATGCACAACTATCCCCCATCATCTTTACCGCCCTTGGATCAAATGGAGCCTTTCTTCCCCCTATAGCCCTCCAAGAAAGGTAAAATACTTTATACGAAAATTCCAAGAGGTTCCTTATCTCGTAAATTGCCAAACCCAAGTTTGAAAGGGAAAAGGAATAACCGTTTATCAGGGCAAG
>JBMSAP010000086.1:0-13900 GCA_049414445.1 Candidatus Caldipriscus sp.
GGAGTTTAAGGCTCTGGTGGAAAGAAAGTTCGGGAAAGATGCGGCAAAAAGTGTAACGTTCGGGGTGAAGCAGATCTGGATCCCCGCCCTGAACAGGACCGACAGGTGCATTACATGCCATATGGGGTACGAGTGGAAGGGGCTTGAGGGTGAGGATATACCTTTGGTTTTCAGGACACACCCTAACCCAAATGGACTTTTGGATAAACATCCCTTCAACAAGTACGGTTGTACCACCTGCCATGGGGGGCAAGGTTTTGCCACGAACACAAAGGAAGCCCACGTTATACATGAGGGCGGGAAGAAAGTGAGGTGGCTTGAACCTCTACTTTCGGCGGAGAAAGCTAAAGAATACGGTTTCAAGGATTGGCAAAGGCTTCCCCTAACCGAGATAAACTGTAATGTATGCCACAGGTACGATGATAGCCTTCCCGGAACCCCTTACATAAACCTTGCCAAGAGGCTCGTGGAGGAAAAGGCTTGTAAAGCCTGCCACATTATAAACGGGGAGGGTGGAAACATAGGACCCAATCTTGATTACGAGGGTTCAAAGATGCCCGAAATGTTTGATATGAGGGGGACTTATTACGAGATAAGGGACGGACAACCCGTACCTTCCGGGAGGACTATAAAGGAGGAGATAAAGAGAAGAGGGTTGCCCCTTACGGTTTTCTCTTGGCATCTCATCCACTTTGAGGAACCCAGGTCAATAACACCAACATCTTCCATGCCCAATTATGGATTTACGTATGAGGAAAAACTCGCCCTAACCATGCTCACTATGTCCTGGAAGAAGGTTGACTTACCAGCGGAGTACATACCAATTAAGAGATCCACAACCCAAAATGCACAAATGGATAAATCATTAGGCGCCCAAACTGCATCCGCCGATCTCGTAAAAAGGGGTGAGGAGATATATAAGCAAAAATGTGCCGCATGCCATCAGATAGAGAACAGGCTGGTTGGACCCGCCTTAAAGGGATTGTTTGAGAGGAGAAAGGAGGATTGGGTCTTGGCGATAATCCTAAATCCCGACTCCATGAACAAATACGATCCAATAGCGAAGGAGCTTTACGAAGAATATAAGGTTCCAATGATCGTTCCAGGAGGAATAACGCAAGAAGAGGCAAAGGCGGTAGTTGAGTATCTGAAAACCGTTACAAAATAACTTGAAGGTCTGCGTAATTACGGGTGCGAGCTCCGGCATAGGTTATGCAACGGCTAGACTTTTCTCGGAGAGGGGGTATAGGGTTTACGGGATAAGTAGGAGGGGTGAGTTAAGGGCGGATGTTAAAAATTACGGGGAGATTAAGGGGGCTATTGAAAGGGTGGTTGAAAAGGAAGGGGGATTGGACATCCTCGTTGTGAACGCGGGTATAGCGAGGGTGGGTTATGTGGAGGAGTTTGAGATTTCGGACTGGTTGGAGGTGCTAAATACCAACCTAAATGGGGCGTTTTATACCGTCAAGGCGGCCCTACCCCACATAAGGGAAGGGGGGCATATAGTTTTCGTGGGTTCAATAGCGAGCAAGAGGGCCTTTCCGGGGTGGGCCGCCTACTGCGCCTCAAAATGGGGGCTTTTGGGTTTTGCAAAGTCCTTAGGTGAGGAGCTTAAAGGTAAAATAAAGGTTTCAACGGTTTTACCCGGGGCGGTTGATACGCCCTTATGGGAAGGGATAGGAGGGGATAGGAGTAGGATGTTGAAGACTGAGGATGTCGCAAAGGTGATTTTAAACATCGTAGAAAGTGATGGGTGGATAAGGGAGGTTGAGATCCTACCTAAGGGGGGGATAATTTGAGGGTTATAGGGATACCCGCGAGGCTCAGCTCAACTAGGCTACCCGAAAAAATGCTTAGGGAAATCGGGGGAAAACCCGTGATAAGACGGACGGTGGAAAACGCATTAAAGGTGGAAGGTGCAAAAGTAATAGTTGCGACGGACGATGAAAGGATAAAAGATGCGGTGGAAGATATATGCGAGGTAAGATTAACACCTTCCGATCTACCTTCCGGTACCGATAGATTGGCTTATGCCTTGAGGGACCTTGATGATGGGGATCTCGTGATAAACCTTCAGGGGGATGAACCCTTCGTTGATCCGGATATATTGAAAAGACTTTTCCTCTTGATGGAAAGTGAGAGCGCGGATATTTATACCTTGGCGAGGGAGGAGGATAGGAACGAGGACCCCAACAGGGTTAAGGTGGTACTTGACTCAAACAATTTTGCCTTATACTTTTCAAGGCTTCCGATACCTTACCGTTCCGAAAAGGTTCTAATACATATCGGAATATACGGATACAAGAAGAAGAAACTTTTGGAATTTTCAAAGCTCCCGAGGCCAAGGATCGAGGAGCTTGAGGGTCTTGAGCAGCTGAGGGCGCTTTATCATGGTTGGAAAATAAGGGTTGAGGTGGTGGATTACAAGGGTATAAGTATAGATACGGAGCAGGACCTTGAGAGGGCTAAGGGAATTTATCTTAAGGGCAATTGAGGAGGATGCACCTTTTGGTGATATAACGAGCAGAACTATATGCGGAAACAGAAAGGTTAAGGCGGTAATAATTTCAAAAGGTAAGGGGATATTTTGCGGGGAGGAGGTTTTGAAAGCCTTCGCAAAAGAGTTTGGATTTGAAATAAGGGGAAAGAGGGATGGGGAAGAGATAAAATTTGGCGACGAGGTTGCGAGTATATTTGGGAACTGTTATTATGTTTTAATGTGCGAGAGGACAATTTTAAATATTATTTCAAGGCTTAGCGGGATAGCGACATTAACGAGAAAGTTCGTTGAAATCGCAAAGGATGTTCCCATATACGATACACGCAAAACTACACCATTTATGAGGTACCTTGAGAAATACGCGGTGAAGGTGGGTGGCGGATATAATCACAGGATGACCCTATCCGAAATCGTGATGATAAAGGATAATCATAAAAAAGTTGCGGGTGGAATAAAAGAAGCCGTTGATATGGTTAGGAAAAGTTTGAAGCACGCGTATATTGAGGTTGAGGTGGAGAATTTGGAGGAGTTAAGGGAAGCTTTGGAGTGTAATGTTGATTGGGTACTTTTGGATAATATGGATATTGAAAGTTTAAGGAAGGCTATGGAGATGGTGAGGGGAAAGGTTAAAATTGAAATTTCGGGAGGTGTGAATTTGGAGAACTTAAGGGAAATAGCAAGTTTAAAACCCGATAGGATCTCAGTAGGGGCAATAACCAAGTCCGCAAAGCCCATAGATATGAGCTTAGAGGTGGTCGAGGTGCTGGAAACCTGACATCCTTATATTACCCTCCTATGGTAGAATTTGTGCATCTACATGTTCATAGTGAATACAGTTTGCTGGATGGTGCGGCGAGGGTGGATGACCTTATAAATAGGGCGAAGGAATTGGGTTTTAAAGCTTTGGCATTAACCGATCACGGCAATCTCTTTGGTTCAATAGAGTTTTATGTTAAGGCTAAGGAAGCAGGGATAAAGCCAATATTGGGAATGGAGGCTTACATAGTTGAAGATATTGAGAAGAAGGATAGGAATTACTACCACCTCACCATCCTTGCTATGAACGAAAAGGGTTGGAAGAACCTTATGAAGCTCTCCTCCGTAGGGTATATAAAGGGGTTTTACGGGAAGCCGAGGATAGATAAGAAGCATTTGGAAGAGCACTCCGAAGGTTTGATAATCCTTTCGGGTTGCCCTTCTGGGGAAATCGCCCATTACATAATCACGGACAATTTTAAGAAAGCGGATGAAACCATAGGTTGGTTCAAGGAGGTATTTAAAGATAGGTTTTTCCTTGAGGTTCAGGATGTTGGGATGGAGGAGAACCAAAAGATAAACAACTACTTACTCGAAGCGTCAAGGAGGTTTAACCTGAAACTTGTGGCGACAAACGATGTGCATTACATAAATAGGGAAGATAAACATTTGCAGGATATTTTAATATGCATTTCTCAGAATGCGAAGCTCTCGGATGCCAATAGGTTCAGGATAGATACGGAAGAGATTTATATGAAATCCGCGGAGGAGATGTTGAAGCTTTTCAGCTGGCACCCCGATGCGGTAAAGAATACTTTGCTAGTTGCGGAGATGGTGGATCTTAAACTTGAGCTTGACCCCCAAAGGCTCAAACTCCCCCTTCCCCCAAACGTATCAGATCCCTTTGAGGATTTAAAGAGGAAGGCTTATGAAGGCTTGAAAAGGAAGATGGGAGAAATTCCGGAAAATTACATAAATAGGCTTGAGTACGAGCTTGAGGTGATAAAAAATACGGGTTTTAGCGGGTACTTTTTGATAATTGAGGACATAATTAGGTTCTGTAGGGAAAATGGTATAATGGTGGGGATAGGGAGGGGATCCGCGGCGGGTTCCTTGGTCCTTTATGCCCTTGATATAACGGATGTTGATCCCATAAAGTATGGGTTGCTTTTTGAAAGGTTCCTTAACCCCGAGAGAGTGTCGCCTCCGGACGTTGATATAGACTTTGAGGATCGTAGGAGGGATGAGGTAATAGATTATATAAGGAAAACCTATGGGGAAAATTCAACCGCGCAGATAATCACCTTCAGCAAGCTTAAATCCAGGGCGGTACTGAAGGATACCGCGAGGGTTTACGGGGTGGAGTTTGAGGAGGTAAATAGGATAACCAAACTTATACCCAACATCCCATCGGATCCAATAACCTTGGCGGAAGCTTACGAAAAGGTTGAGGATTTTAAAAAGGCGGTATCCAATCCAAAATGGAAGGAGATCGTTGAGAATGCGATAAAAATAGAGAACTTTACGAGGGGATTGAGCGTGCATGCGGCGGGTATAGTGATAACGCCCGGTGAGATAACGGATTTCGTCCCTTTGTCTGTTGTAAAGGATAAGGTTGTTACGCAGTTTGACAAAAACATCCTTGAGCTTCTTGGAATATTGAAAATAGATATCCTCGGATTGAGGACTTTAAGCGCCTTGAGTTCGGCGGAAAAGATGATAAGACAATATTATGACCCTAACTTCTCCATAAAGAACATACCCCTTGACGATAAGAAAACTTTTGAACTTTTACAGCAGGGTAAAACCATGGGGGTTTTCCAGCTTGAAAGTCCCGCGATGAGGAAGCTTTTGGTTAGGCTTAAACCCAACCACATAAACGATATAATTGCTATAAACGCCCTTTATAGGCCCGGACCAATACAGAGCGGTATGGTGGATGATTACATTGATAGGAAAAATGAGAAAGATTTCGATTACGATTTTGAGGAATTGAAACCTATACTTGAGGAAACTTATGGGCTTATAGTTTATCAGGAGCAGGTAATGATGGCGGCTCAAATACTGGCGGGCTTTACACCAGGCGAAGCGGATACCCTAAGGAAGGCCATGGGAAAGAAGAAGAAGGAGATAATGGATGAGATGAGGGATAAGTTTATAAGCGGGGCAAAGGGTAGGGGGTACGATGAAAGGAAAATTGAAGAACTTTGGGAGAAGATAGAGAAATTCGCAAGCTATTCTTTTAACAAATCCCACTCCGTCGCCTATGCTATAACCTCCTTCTGGACCGCATACATAAAAGCGCACTATCCATTAGTCTTTTATGCCTCAACATTATCCTCCTTTAGAACATCCGGACAGCAAAAGTTCTTTGATAACGTACCGTTGTTCATACATGAAATGAGGGAGATGGGTATAAACATTGAGGCACCTGATGTGAATAAGAGCGGGGTTGAGTTTGAAATTGACGTTGAGAAAAATTCTATAATCTGGGGGCTTGGGTTTATAAAGTCTGTGGGGGATGCAACCGCGGAAGCGATCGTGGAGGAGAGAAATAAGAGGGGACCATACAGGTCCCTTGAAGATTTTATAAGGAGGACTAAGGCAAACAAGAAGACCCTTGAAGGTTTAGCAAAAGCTGGGGCCTTCAGATCCATAACAAACATGAGCAAGAAAAACCTTATAGATTACATAAACTTCGGGAAGCAAGTATCCAAGGGGGTTTCAAGGGGGTTATTTGATGTTAGGGTGGGAAATACTGAAAATGATGATTTTAAGTTCAACATGATGGCCGAGAGGGAAGCTTTAGGGTTCTACATCTCCGAAAATCCATTTTATAGGTTCAAGGCGTTGAGGGATGCCCAAAACCTAAAGAAAATTGGGGACATTGAGGAGGACGAAGAGGTGGAGATAATGGGGGCTTTAACGCACTTCTCAAAAAAGAAATTTAAAAACGGGACTAAGCTTACCCTAAGGCTAGAAGATGACAGCGGATATATTGATGCCATAATCTTCATAAACGAAGATCCCATATCCTTCGAGAAAAAGCTCTCGGAAAACCTTGTCTTTTACGTTAAGGGAAAGGTACAAGCCGTTGAGGGCGAGGGTGAAGATGATGAGGAGGAGACTTACCTTGAGGTAAAGGTGGATTCTCCGGAAAACATCAAAACCGTTGAGGAATTTCTTTCCATAAAACTCTCGGAGAAGTTAAATCTTGAGAGGATATGGAACAAGTTTTTGGCTGAGAAGAATTACACCTTTAACGGCGCAAAAGAAAAAGATATAAAAGAGGAGTTTGTAAGGTTCTGGATAAAAGAGATAGCGGGGGAGGAGTTTGCGGTGAAAGTACCTTACGAGTGGGGTTTGAAGGTTCTGAAGGCTTTGAGCCTTGAGGGCGCAAGGATTCTTGAGAAGAATGGGGATAATCTATCTCTTCTCGGCGCAAGGGCAATAATACTTAAGGACCTCAAGCTATGGGATGAATTTTTAAGGAGGGTTGTATGATATTCCCCATTTGCTCACCCTATCATCCCATCTTTGGCGAGAGGAATTGTGAGGTTTATTCCCTTTATTCCTTTAGGGACGCCTTCAGTTTCTCATACGAGAGGACAATTTTCCTACCCCAAAGCTCCGAGACCACCTTCACGGATATATACACATATAGGGCTTTTTATGGATCTTTGGACCCCCAAATTGTTGGCTTTAACTTCTCATCCAAAAACCTCGTAGGTTCCGCATATACGGAAAGGTTAATTGGCGAAAGTTACGGTTTCGGTTTTTCCGGAAGCTACAGGTGGTTTTCCGTCTATGTTTTGAAGGAAAACGAAGAAAAGGGGTACTTTCTAAACTTTTCAAACAACTTCCTTTCAATAACGGGGGGTTGGGATGGGGGTTTAAGCGCAGGTTCAAGTATTGGGAATAAAATTTTCCTAAGAGGTTCTTACTACTCCTCCCTTGATACCCTTTGGGGCGTGGGCTTAGGAATTAGAGGGGAAAACTTTCTGGCTTATTTGATCGGCGGGAAAGGTATGGTGGGGGAGGGATCCTTAAAGCTATCATCCCTACAATTTCTAGGGCTTTATAACAAAACCTCAAAGTTAAACTCCATTATCCTTACCGCTGAATATGGGGAAATTCTTGGGTTTTCCTTTGTGGGGGGGAAAAGGGTATGGAGGGGAAGTTTGATAAATTCCCCCGAAATTCAGGGGAAAATCTCCATCGAAAGCTCGATATTCTCCGCATATTCTGGTGGGGCTTTCATCTTTGAGGATAATATTTATAGAATTTCGGGTGGGACAAGCTTGAGGCTGTTGAAATACAAGGATGCGGTGAGTATTTACCCAAGATTTGAGGTATATTACGAGGAAAATGGGAGGCTTTGGATCAACGGGGGAGCAGAGGTAGTATTTTACGAGGATCTTAAGATCGGGGCGTTTTACGAGAGTTGGGATGGGACTGGGGGGTTTAGGTTTGAGATCTTTTGGAGGCTTTGGGACTAAGTTTCAACTTTAAAATATCCGCTTACGGAGAGGTGCCCGAGCGGCCGAAGGGGCACGACTGGAAATCGTGCGTCCCCCCAAAAGGGGGACCGAGGGTTCAAATCCCTCCCTCTCCGCTTTGAAATTTGGAGTAAGGTTCTCCTACCTCCTTACCATGGAGGATGATGGGTATATTGAGGATGGCTTTCTTGTGGTGGAAGATGATAAAATAATCTTCGTAGGAAAGTATAGGGAAACCCCCGAGATCCCCGTCATAGACACAAGACCCTCAATAGGCCTCCCCACATTAATAAACACCCACACCCATACCGCTATGGTTGCGTACAGGGGCCTGGCGGACGATTTACCTTTATTTAAATGGCTTCAGGAGTACATATGGCCTGCGGAGGCTAAAACGGTAAGCGAGGAGATGATTAGGCTCTCTTACAAGCTTGCCATAGCGGAGATGGTTAGCGGGGGTACGGGGGCTATAAACGATATGTACTTCTTTCAGGAAGTGGGCGCGGAGGTGATGGAGGAGATAGGGTTTAGGGGGCTTCTTGGTGAGGGCCTTATAGACTTCCCAACCCCATCCTTCAAGAAGGTTGAGGATGGATTAAAGAGGGTGGAAAATCAACTGAGAACGAGGAATTTATATAAATTCGTGAGGTTTTCCGTATGCTTACACGCGCCTTACTCATGCTCCCCGGATTTGATAAAAACGGGTTATGAACTTGCAAGGGAGTACGATGTCCCCTTGCATATGCACGTTGCGGAAACATTAACGGAAGTGGAGCAGATAAAGGGGAGGTTTGGAAAGAGGCCGGTGGAATATTTAGAGAGTCTTGGGGTTTTACACGATAAGTTCATCGCCGCACATTCAGTACACCTTGAGGAGCATGAGATGGAGATATATAGGGAGAGGGGGGTGAAGGTGGCTCACGACCCACAGAGCAATATGAAGCTCGCATCGGGCATAGCTCCGGTTGATAAATATTTGGAAAAGGGGATAACGGTGGGACTTGCCACGGATGGATGCGCATCAAACAACGACCTTGATATGTTTGAGGAGATGAGGAGTGCCGCATTGCTACATAAAGTTAACAGGATGAACCCCGAGGTTTTGAACGCAAAAGCCGTCGTAAAGATGGCGACAATTTATGCGGCGAAGGTTTTGGGATTTGAAGATATAATAGGTTCCCTGAAGGTTGGAAAGAAGGCGGATTTCATAGCGGTATCCTTGGAAAGCCCGCACATGCAACCAATATACGACCCTTACTCCCATCTCGTTTATACCGCAAAGGCATCGGATGTTAAGTGGGTTTTCATTGATGGGAAACCATTAAAGAGGGATGGGAAATTAACTTTCATATACGAAGAAGAAATATTGGAAATTGGTAAGAAGTTAAAGGAGATGGTTCTCAGCGCTTTGAAAGGGGGATAAGAAGGATACCCAAGAACCAAAGGGAAAAGGTTAGGATAAGGGATCTTTTATCGTAATAAACTTCAAGTTTATGAAAACCCGACGGAACCTCAAAAGCCATAAAAGCCCAGTTAGCCCTAAGGATCCTTATATCTTTTCCGTCAATCTTTGCCCTCCAGTAAGGATATATTGGAAGGGAAAGGTAAAGGATCCCGCTTTTTTGCGATGAGTATTCAAGGACTATTTTCGTATAATCGTACTTCAATATCCTAACGGGTGAGCAAGGTTCAGCTTCTTCGTACTTACCCTTCGGTTCATCCTGTAAATAAACCGTTTTTCTAACATCAAATTCCTTCAAACCCCCGAAAAATTCCGCACTATCCTTTACAACTTCTGCCTTAAAGAAAAGGCAAGCTCTTGGCAAGTAGTCTTGCTTCTCCCTAAAACCCTCCTCCGTTATGTAAAACCTGATGTTTCCCATATCCAAAAGTTTTTCAAACCCTTCCACCCTACTAATTAAATTCCTGTAATAGTCTAAGTAAAACTTTGAGACGAGGGGTTCATATCCATCTACAAGCTCCAAGCCGTTTATCATTCCCGAGTTTCTCGGAAGAGCCAAACCCATATTGAACCTCGCGTTTATCCTGTAATCCCCCAACCTTCCGGATGATAAATCCGATATAAAGGGGGGCTTATAATAACTTTCAACATCAATTTTCCTCTTTAGGTAAGGGTTTCCCGCGAGGTATAAGTCTAGGAATGCGAGGGCGGTTATTGAGTGTGGCAAAATCCCCCTCCACCCCAAAAGGGCGTAAGTCAATATCAGTAACGCGAAGAACTTTAAAATTTCCCCGGTGTTGTCTATTGGGGGCTTCTGCAAAAGGAAAGGTATGGAGAATGCAGAAATTAATAGGATTATCCTAAAGGCTGTCCCTTTATCCCCATTTTCCAGGAAAGACTTTAAGCCATAAGCTGAAAATAGGGAAACGAAGATCGGGAGGATATGTAATGCCCTGACGGGATCCCTAAGACCCTTTATTAACCCTGTGGAGTATATCAGATTTATCAAGGGGTTCTGATCACCCAAGGCAAGGAAGAAGAGTATTAAACTTGATAGGGCGAAAACTCTAATTTCAAAAATCTTCCAATTTTTGATCACGCCGTATATCCCCAAAATTAGGGCTGGAATTGAAAAGTATATGCTCATTTGCATATAAAAGTGATAGGGTCCTCCCACATACACCGCTCCTTCCTCTATTGAGCCGTAAAACTTGGGAATTATGAGGGATACAAACTTATCAATATGATAAGAGGATTCAAGAAGGGACCTTAAATCCCATTTTATCCTTTCGCTGAAATCGAAAAGATCCTTCACTTGGAAGTAATAGGAAAGGATAAATGGTAGCAAGGCTAAGGTGTAAAGGATAAGGACTTTAAACCTTCTAGCCAAAACAAGATATAGGATTATGGGGATAAGGAGGTATAGGGGTTTTTGTGGGTGTCCGGTGTGGAAGGAAATCCCCAAAATTATAGCCGATAACAGGGGTTTTTCATCCAAGAAGTAAAAAATTAGGGGTATAAGGGGGATAAGATCAAAGACGTGGGGATGGACTATGGTGGTAATGTGGTTCATGGAAAATGTATAAACTACCGACCCGAAAAGTGAAATCCCTTCATCAAACCTTTTCCTAAAAAAGAGATAAGCAAAAATTAAGGTAAGCAGGTAGTTTAGGGAAACCAGTAGGTTATAGGTGTAAAGGGAGTTGTTTAGGATTCCAAAAAGGTGGCGAAGTAAAAATAGGGGATTTAGTGCGAGATATTGGGGTTCGTTTAGGAAGGGGAAGGAGGAGAAGAGGTGATGGTTAAAAAAGGGTATTTGCCCTTTCTTCAGGCTTTCCGTGAAAAAATAAAATGCGGGATAAAATTCCTCAATTGTATCGTCAAAAAGGGTTGAACCCTGAAATATGGGAAGGAAGAAGATGAACCAAAGAAGAAAAATCGCAAACAAGGGATAAAAGCGCATAGAGAATTTTAAGCTCGTAAAGATATAAGGTTTGCAAGCGATGATACGAACATAAAGATTACCGCTATATACAGAATAATGAACTTCACCTCAAGGTCGTAAAAAAAGGTTATCAAAACGAGGGTTGAGAAAAGTCCAAAGAGCTTACCAATTGGATTTGAGGAAGGGAAGGAACCCTTTTTCACTCTAAAGTACAGGGCAACCACAATGGTTAAAATTTCCCTAATTAGCAACGAAAAAAATACCCATCTGGGCAGGCCATACAGCAAGCTCAAGACAAATGAGGCGGATAAAATCAACCCCTTATCTATGACGTGATCCAAAATTTTCCCAATATCGGAAATCGCGTTTAACCTTCTGGCTAAGAAACCATCCAAGGCATCCGAAACGAATGTTAAAAATAAGGAAAGCCAGAATAAGCGGAAATCCTTATGGAGGAGGGAATCTATGAGAAAAGCTCCAAAAATGACCCTACTGAGACTTATGAGATTTGGAACCTGCTTATAAATGTTTCTTGATCTCGGAAATGAGAACATTTAACACCTCTTCCTCCGACCCAAAGATCCTACAACCCGCGGAAAAGTAATGTCCTCCACCCCCAAATTTTTGTGCGATCTCTGCAACGTTTGGCCCCCCCTCCTTGCTTCTCAAACCTACCTTCCAATAACCCCTCGGATCCCATTCCATTTTAAAGGCAACAATAACCCCCTTTACCGATAGGGGATATTCTACAAACTCCTCACTATGTTCCTTGTTCGTTCCCGTTTCCTCAAAGAACTCCCTCCTAACTATTATATAAGCTATCTTTTCATCCACAACGGTTAGGGTTTTTAAGGCTAAGGATAATAGCTTATAGCTCTCAATGGGAACCTCTCTAAATACCTTCTCCGCAACCCACTTGGGATTCACTCCCTTCCCCACCAAATATATAGCATCCTCAAAGGATTTTGTGCCTTCCCTATTCTTGAAACCCCCAGTATCCGTTAAAAGCCCTACGTACAAGGGCAGGGCGACATCGTAATCTATAAAGCTTTCATCCCAAAATCTCAAAAAGTCCAAAATTACCGATGTTGCGCTTGGATAGCCGTTTAAAAGAATGTCCTTGTCCGAATACCTCTCACCCGTTAAGTGATGATCAAACCTTATTATGGGCTTATCCGGTTTTTCAAATCCCGTCCTGTTCCAATCGCTCGCATCCACCAATATATAAACCTCCGAGTCTGGTAGAAAATTCACAATTTTTTTCCATCCGTTTATAAACCTGAATATTTGCGGAACCCCATCCTTTAGAACCCCAAGGGCTTCAAATCCTCTTTTTTCCAGAAAATTTATAAACCCAAGAACGCTTCCCACCGCATCTCCGTCGGGCCTTTCGTGGGATACTACCGCTATTTTCTTGAAGTTAGATATAAACTCTACCGTCTCCTTCAAACGGGTATTATACAACCGACGCCGTTAAAATTATCCCTTGAGGTTCCTTGAGGGGATAGAAGGGGAAGAGATTAAAAAGGCGGTTTATCATTCTTCTTTGGGAAATAGGGATTTCTATAAGCTTGCCCTGATAGGGGATGCGGTTTTGAACCTTTACCTAGTTCTGAAGTTTTACGATAAGGGAAATCTCGAGGAAATCTACGCTATGATATCGGAATACAAAAGCAACAAGGCTCTATACTATGCGGTTGAAGAGCTAAATTTAAAGGAACTTTTGGTGGCAAACACGAACCAAGTTAGCGATAACATTTACGCTTCAATGCTTGAGGCTATTACGGGGCTTATATACCTAAAATTCGGTTTGGAAGGTACTTTCAAATTTTTGGAGGAGGAAGTTTTCCCTGCTCTTGAAAGGAACAGGGGAAAGTTTAGGAACTATTGGGAGGAGCTAAGGAAGAGGGAAAGGGGGAAAATAAGGGTCTCTTTTTATGAGGAGAATGGGGAGTTTGTGGCGGAGATAAAGATAAAAGATGGCGTATTTTGGGGCAGGGGTAAGAACAAGAAGGAGGCGAGGAACGAGGCGGCAAAAAATGCTCTTTTGAACAAATGATTTGGAAGCCTGGGCTACATTTTTGGATAAAAGGCGGGTTGAGGTGAGAAGGTCGATGTTTTCCTTATGAATTCCGAATTATTATGGTTGGAGATAATAGACAGCTTTTGTACTGATGCGGTTTGGGTAGGGGATATAAACGGTGATGCAATGAGTAATAGGTCCCCAAGAACCTCCCTACTTCCGACTTTTATATACTTCGGATACCCGTTTAATATGAAAAATGTGGATACTATTTGTTGCGGATCTTAACAATGATAGAGATTAAGATTTTTCTAACCTTTTGACCTGCTCTTGGGTATATTAGGGATCCCATGAGGGTTGGAGCGATTCAAACAGGGTTTGCTTGCCCGAGGCTGGTACGCATCCCGTTTTTCCGGCGGACCTTAGGCTATATATTCGATTCAACGTTTTTTGATGCAATATTTTTCAAGGATAACCCCTTTGATTCCATAGGAACCTATGGTGCCACGGTTGCGGATCTAAACAACGACGAATACTTGGACTAATAAATCTTTAAAGGGATTGCAGGAACGTCCAGGCTTACGATATAAATGGGGATGGGTGGGTGGATGTGATTTTTGGTGAGAAGGCTCCCCTTTCCGACTGGAGGAACGGTAGGATAACTATTTACTTTAACAACGGTGGAAAGTTTTCCGAATCTAACAAGCTGGTGATA
>JBMSAP010000087.1:0-2288 GCA_049414445.1 Candidatus Caldipriscus sp.
AGACCCCCTTTAACCCTTTTAATCGCCCTTATAATACCCCGTATATGGAGATGAACCTTTACACTTATAAACTAAACATCTTGGACGGAAAACCACCGAGAAGGTGGTTAATAAAAGCCCGTTGGTATTTGTTGAGAACGGAGAATTCCCCCAGATTTAAAAGCGTCTTGTCTATTATAGAGACTTACCAAGTACCCACAATCGTATTAAACCATAAGCGCCTATTAATCGTTAAATGCGAGGTTGTTAATGAGTTTTTAGCCCGTATGGCGCCTGATTTAATGCATGATGCAATCCTAACGCCTGAAGATAAAAAGGCTTTGGAGTTAAACGAATACTGGGAAGCTGAAAAGGTAAAGTTAGACAAAAAGGGCGTTGCATTATGGAAGCTGGGATTACAAACAAAAGCAAGCGAGAAAGTAAGGGTAGTTAGGGAGAGGTTTAAAGCCATTCTTGAGGAGATAAAAGATTTAAAGGAGGTGAAGGTATGAGAATTAAGGGTTTTGTAAGCCTTGAAGAGGCGGAAAAAAATAACGGGTTTTTATGGCCTTTGGAAGGTGAGGTAAAAATCATTGATGGTAAATGGGCGTTAGATGAGGATACGGGAACCATTGTAAGGAAGGGGCGTTATTACATCCCTGGGTTTGTTGTGGGGGTTGATACAGGGGTAAAGGGGGCGAGCTTGAGCAATATAGAACAACTTACCCCCCGTCACAAGCGACAGGGGGGAGCGACAACCCCCGACAATGGGGATACGTTAGACGTGTTATGGGCAATGTATGAGGACCTAACGGGGGGAGAAGATTTTGAGAAGGCAGTAAAGGAGTTTGAGAAGTTAGACAGTTTATGGAATGAAGCCCGTAATCATAAGTGCGGGGTTTATATTTGGGCAAAATGCCAACATAAACACTGTGGAACGAGGGTTATATCAAGGGTGCCCTGTAAACGGGAATGGTGCCCATACTGTGGCAGGGAGCAAAGCTATTTTCACCTGATTTACTATTACAAGATTTTACACTACGCCCTTATAATGTTTATGAAAAACGGCGGGAGGCTGGGGTATTTAGTTATTACGACAACGCCCGAGCTACGGCAACAGTTTTTAGAGGACCCCGAGAAGATGCATAAATTCCGTGAGGATATAAAGGAGAAGTTAAAGGACTTGGGGTATAAATACGGCATATGGAGATGGCATTTTGCAGGTGATGAGGGGAGAACGTGGTACCCCCACCTAAACGTTTTGATACCCGAGGGTTATATGCCTGATGAGAAGCTAACTAAGTTTAAGCGTTGGATTCAGAAAAAATACGGCGTTAAGGTGGTTAATTACGAGTGGACGGAAGAGTTGGGAAAGGTTAAACACTGGGCAAGATATATAGCAAGGCCTACGTGGAACTTACAAAACGACGCAGAGCCCGAGAAGTTTAAGGGTATGCGGAAATATGGAATTTGGGGCAACAAACACTTTAAAGACTTAAAAGGCGTTTTAACTGAAAGCGAAGCTTTCTTTTTAGCCCTTGCCCTTGTAGTGGATGAAATGGAGCTAAAGAAGGCGTTAAGGGAGCTACAAACGGGAGAAGTAGAGCGTGATTTAACCCTTGTTTTGTATTTGATACAAAGGGGGCGTTGTGTTAAGTGTGGTGGAGAAGTTAAATGGGACTTTGCAGGATTTAGTGGTTGGGGAGTATTACAAGGCTTAAGAGCTGGGGAATTACACCGTATAAGCTGGAGTACTTGGGTATATGTCCCTAAAGAAGGGCCACCCCCAGATGATAAAGACGAGTTTTTAGAAGAAGATTAAACAATCAAAAACCCAGAAAAGCATTCTCAAGTTTGCCGTAGGCAAACTTGCAACGACAAAAAACAATACTTTAGTATTGTTTTTTGTCGTTGAAATTCTCGTCGTATAAATAAGTTAAACCCCGAGAAGGCTTTAAAGAGACGTTTTAAGAAGTGGTGGCTTAATTCCCGTCGTAAAAAGAAATGAGACACCGAGATGGCTTTGAATGGCATAAAACGTTATGAGAAGTGGGGGTTTGATTGAATGCTAAAATTGGTTGAGTTGGGAAAACCCAACCCAACCGTATGGGGGGTGCAACGTGTATTATATAGGGGATGAAAAGGCAACGTGGAGGTTATCATTAAAGAGACCCCCTTTAACCCTTTTAATCGCCCTTATAATACCCCGTATATGGAGATGAACCTTTACACTTATAAACTAAACATCTTGGACGGAAAACCACCGAGAAGGTGGTTAATAAAAGCCCGTTGGTATTTGTTGAGAACGG
>JBMSAP010000088.1:0-9043 GCA_049414445.1 Candidatus Caldipriscus sp.
CCTAAAAAACCTTGCAGGTAGAATAGATAAACTTGAAGAAATCGGCGATACCTTAAACGTAAAAAGGCTCTATGATTCCCTTGAGATCAAGAGTGCGTACCTGATAAAGTATTACCCGAGATCAAAGTACTTACCCGACGCAGTTTTTTATATGGGATTGGCATTTTCAAGGAAGGGTCAATACGAGAAGGCCATACAAAAGTTTAGGGAATTTTTGGAATTTTTCCCAAAGCATCCCCTTTCCCAAAGGGCCAAACTTGAACTTGGGAGGGCGTACGCTTTGGACCCAAGGTTTGACGATGAGGCCTTGAGGATCCTGAAGGATATTAAGAGCGATGAGGCGTATTATCTAATCGCACTTGTTTATTACCGCATGGGAGAATACGCTTCAGCTAAGGAGTACTTTGAAAGGATAAACCTGAAAAACCCAAGATCGGCTAAAAGGTACATACCATTAGGTTTGGACATATACATAGCGGAAAAAGATTTAATCAAGGCGGAGGACCTTTTAAAGACTTACCTATCTCTAAATCTCACCCCATCGGAACGTAAGGTCGCGGAGGAGAAGAGGGGGGATATACTCTTCGGTATGGGGAAAGTGGAGGACGCCTTAAGAATTTATAGTTCCATAGATTATCCTGCTAGAAGCGCGGAGGATGGCAGGCTTAAGATGAAAATTGCAAGGATATACTTGATGATGGGGGATACATCAAAGGCCCTTGAAAACTTTGAAATATGCTATTCTTCGGGCGCAAAAGATAAGTGGTTGTGCGCCTTAGAGGCAGGTAATATCTTAGTTTTAAAGGGAGATTACGAGAAAGCCTTAAGGTTCTACGACGGGATATACACACAGGGACCTGGAGAATGGAGATCAAGGGCTTTCGTGAAAAAGCTGGTCCTTGAGGAGTGGAGGGTTTTGAGAAACAAGGATGACCCAAGATCCCTATACAGAAAAGCCGAGATTTTATATTTTCACCTGAACAACCCCGATACCGCCCTTAAGATCTGGCAAAACCTTACAACCTCAAAGGATAAAGGGATCTCAACCAAAAGCCTTATGGCCCTCATATACGCGTACGCTCATAGGGGGGAAACATCAAGGGCAAGGGAATTATTTCAAAGGCTCAAGAATGAAGTTAAGGATACTTTTTATATTAATTGGGCTCAATCTTTTGTTCGTTAGTTGCGTTTCCGTAGGTAAAGAAAAGGGTAAGATAGAGGTTGAAAAGGTTGAGGTAGGGGATAGGGTAAAATACGTTGAATTTAGGGAGGTTTTTCCCGAGGAACCGGAAATTAAGGTGGGTATAGGGAAGGGCAGGAGCATAAGTTTAAAAACTTTTGGGAGATGCGAGATTTCTGATGGAGATGGGAAAAAGATGGGATTTTCTGTGGCAAGCATTAGTCTTTATGCTTTGGAAGTTGGGAAGAAGTCTATAAAACATTGGGTTATCCTTGAAAGGTTTTTGGACAGGGATAAAGCGATAACATATAAGATGGCAAATCCGGATTTGAAGATCTTGAAACTCGGCATATACCCGAGGTACTTCGTTGCCATAGGTCCTTTTGATGATTTTGAGAAAGCGTTAAAGTTCAAGCACCCAAACAAAAAGTCCGTATTTTCCATATTGGAAAAACCTTCAGACGGAAAAATAAGGGTCGCAGAGCTTAAAGCCACCTTCAGGGCACCCATACAGATCTCTTGCGATTCCTTCGGATATAAGAATAACAAGTACAAGGGGAAGATGCTGGTTTTTACGGACGAGGATAGTGGTTTAATTTTGGTAAATTCATTGAAGATTGAAGATTACCTAAAGGGAGTGGTACCTTGGGAGATGTCCCCTTTGTATCCTATTGAGGCTCTAAAGGCGCAGGCTATAGCGGCGAGGACCCACGCCCTTGAAGTTGGGGGGATAAAGTGGCATCTTCTAAAGGAACCCTTTGACGTAACCGACGATTTTACAACGCAAGTTTATAGAGGTTTTACAAATTATAAGGTTATAGATTCGGTTGTGGAAAGCACGAGGGGTCTGGTTATGATGAACGGGGATAGGTTTTCAATAGCTACATTTTTTACTAACTGCGGGGGTTCCCTTGAAAGTGGAAAAGAATGGGGAGATACCCTGATAAAGCCCAAAGCGGATGCTTTTTATGATTTAAAACCCTCAATTGAAATCTTAAAAATCAAAAAGGATACATCCTTTGCCTGCTCTCCAAGCGAGGATTTACCTAGAGTTATAAAAAACGAGGCGAAAAACTTCAGGTGGGAAAAGACGGTTAGCCTTTCGGAGATAACGGAAAGTCTAAAGAAGAACTTCAAAGTTGATATAGGGAAGGTGAAGGATATAAAGATTTTGAGTAGGAGCGAGGCGGGTAGGGTGAAGGAGTTGGAGATAATAGGGACGAAGGGGAAATATAGGGTTAAAGGCGATTGGAATATTAGGAGGGCTTTGGGAAATCTAAAATCATCTTTTTTCGTCTTTAAAAAGAAGGGAGATAGTATAATCTTTAAGGGTGGAGGGTGGGGACACGGGATAGGTATGTGTCAGGTTGGGGCTGGGGTTAGGGCGCTAAGGGGTTGGAAGTACGAGGATATTCTGAGGTTTTATTACGGAAACGTTGAACTGGTAAGAGTTTATAAATAAGCGTATGGGCTCCACACACATAAAGCGAGTTCGGACCTGATAATTAGTAATCTCTAATTTAATGTTGTTTCCCCACAACCACAACAAACTCTCCCTTCTCCTTGACCTTATCCTTTACTTCACTTAATTTACCATATAGGTACTCCTCAAAAAGCTTGGTCATCTCCCTGCATATGCAAACCCTCCTATCCCCCAAAACTTCTAATACCTCTTCCAAAAATTCTTTAATATCGTAAGGTGATACGTAAAATACCAGGCTCCCCTCAAAATCCCTTACATTCTCCAAAAGCTTCCTCCTTTTTCCCTTCTTCTGAGGTGGAAAGCCCAAGAACATGAACCTATCCGTCTCCAAACCGCTCACGGAAAGGGCAGCTATAACCGCGGAAGGACCTGGAACGGGTAAGACATCAATACCCTCCTCCCTGCACTTTTTAACAAGCCTATAACCCGGATCCGATATTAGCGGTGTTCCAGCATCGGAGATTAAAGCTATGTTTTTCCCCTCCTTTAAAAGATCTATAACCTCCGGGATCCTCTTCTCCTCGTTTCCCTCAAAGTAAGAAATTAACGGCTTTTCTATACCATAATGCTTCAATAGGATCTTCGCCCTCCTTGTGTCTTCGCATAATATAAAATCGCATTCCTTCAAGGTTCTTATTGCCCTCAGGGTTATATCCTCAAGGTTCCCTACGGGTGTCGCAACAACAAAAAGCTTACCGCTCATTTAACCAACTTTGAAAGGCTCTCATAAGCCTCCCTTATTTCCGGCAGATCAACCTCCTTAAGAAGGTTCCCCAAGCTTTCAACAATGTACTTTATGTTTTCCCTGTTGGTTATAAACTTCAAATTTGGCACCCCCACATTTTGCCCCCTAATCATAAACGTTTCCCTAAACATTGGATTTTTAGAAGCTTCAACCTCCTTTATCTGGGCAAAACCCAATATCCCCAAGACCCAAAGGTCGTAAATTTCCCCATCCTGCTCCACCTTTATTGAAAACCTAGGGAAGTTCGTTAGAAATACCGTATTTTCTCCTCTTTCAAGCTCCACATCAACCGAAATCACATCCCTCATATCAAAAGCCATATACCCTACATCCGTTGAAAATACCAAAAACATCCTACCTTCCCTTTTCTTTACTTGCGTCTCTTCAAATTTGATCTCAACGGGTTTCACGTTTAAAATTATTTCGGGCAAAAACTCCCTATCCCCCTCAAACTCCTCCGGTATTAAACCATTAAACTCCCTACCCTCTTCAAACACCCCATCAACCTTCTCGCAAAATATAAAAAAACCGTCGTTCAACAATATGGCGTACTTTTGAGGGATGGAATTTAGGGAGATATAAGGTTTCCCCCTTTCAACTGTAACGAACTTCCCCTCGTAAGGGATCCTTAAAATTTTATCAACCCTCACTATTGAATGAACCTTTTCCTTCCCCACCTTATAAAGCTCCCCATTGTACCAAAAAACGAGAGCCTTCATTCACCCAAAACCCTCTTTACCAGAGCTTTTGCTATCGCTTCCACCTTCTCCTCCCTTTTGCTCCTGAGATTCTCAAGCAACCTTTTTGCCTCCTCAATTATCCTCTCCCCCTCCTTCTCCCCCTTTATCCTTCCGCTTACCGTGTGTGCCTTTATTAGCTCTACTCCCTCTTCCTCCGCGCTTTGGATTATCATAAAAGCCTTTTCCTGCGCCCTTTTTATAATGTTCTTTGCCATCTCCTCCGCCTTTTCTATCTCCCTTTCATACTCCCTTTCAAGATCCAAAACCTCATCCACTATCCACTTATCCTCATGAACCTTATGATGGTTTCCTCCCATATTGGGAATTTTAACGGGGATAGATTTACATTTTACCGCTTTATAATTTCCAACTTGCCGGGGTGGCGGAATTGGCAGACGCGCTGGACTTAGGATCCAGTGGGCTAAGTCCCGTGCGGGTTCGAGTCCCGCTCCCGGCATTTTATTATGTCAAAGATCCTTGAGGTTGAGCTTGAGGACGAATTAAAAACCAGCTATCTGGATTATGCGGTCAGCGTAATAGTGGGAAGGGCTATTCCGGATGCTAGGGATGGTTTAAAACCCGTTCAAAGGAGGATCCTTTATGCGATGAAGGAACTCAACCTCCTTCCGAACCGTCCCTTTAGGAAATCCGCTACGGTTGTGGGTGAGGTTATAGGTAAGTATCACCCTCATGGGGACCAGGCGGTTTATGAAGCTTTGGTGAGGTTGGCGCAAGATTTTACAATGAGATACCCATTAATACAAGGTCAGGGAAACTTCGGTTCAATAGACGGTGATCCCCCATCCGCTTACCGTTATACGGAGGCAAGGTTGAGCCAAATAGCCTTAGAGGTGATAGGGGAAATAGATGAGGATACTGTAGATTTTGTACCTAACTTTGACGGGCAGTACAAAGAACCGGTAATTTTAGCCTCAAAGTTCCCCAATCTTTTGGCAAATGGGTCATCCGGAATTGCGGTAGGTATGGCAACGAATATACCCCCACACAACCTAACCGAGCTAATGGATGCCTGCATAGAGATGGTAAAAAATCCCAATATTACGGTTGAGGAGCTTTTGAAAATAATAAAGGGACCGGATTTTCCAACGGGAGGATATATACTGGGTTATTCTGGGTTAGTAAAGGCTTACAAAACCGGGCAGGGGAGGATAACGATAAGGTCGAAGTACAGGGTTGAAAAAGATAAGATAATCATAACCGAGATCCCTTACGAGGTGAAAAAGGCGGACCTTATAAAGGAAATAGCGGATCTGGTTAAAGAGGGTAAGGTTGAGGGTATAGCTAATTTGAGGGATGAAAGCGACAAAAATGGTTTGAGGATCGTAATAACCCTAAAGAAGGGGGCGGATCCCTCCATCGTTGAGAACCAGCTTCTGAAATACTCAAACTTGCAGAGGACATATTCGATAAACATGTTGGCTCTTGTCGGCGTACAACCGAAGGTGTTGAACCTAAAGGAGGCTCTGGAAATCTATATAAACCACAGGAAGGAGGTTTTGATAAGGAGAACGAAATATAGGCTAAGCAAGGCACTTCATAGGCTTGAGATAGTGGAGGGTTTGATAAGGGCGATCAATATGATGGATATGGTGGTGAAAACTATCAGGGAATCGGAGAGCGTGGAGGAGGCGAGGAAGAATTTAATATCTATGGGGTTCAGCGAACTTCAGGCAAACAGCATCCTTGAAATGAGGCTTTCCTCTTTAACCAGGCTACAACTTAAGAACCTTACGGAAGAAATGGAGAAACTTCAAAGGGACATAAAAAGTTACAAACTTATCTTGGAGAGCGAGGATGAGCTTAAAAGGGTTATGATAGAGGAGTTTGAGGAGGTAAAAAGGAAGTATGGGGATAAGAGGAAAACGGTAATATTGAAGCAAGAAGTTGAGGAGCTTGATGTGGAATCCCTCATAAAGGAAGAAGAAACCGTTGTAATTTTCACAAGGGGTGGATACGCAAAGAGGTTACCCTTAAGGTCTTTTAAGCTTTTAAACAGGAGGACCGTAGGAAAATCCGCCGTAAAAACATATGAAGACGACGTTCCCTCGGCGGTTGTCCAGTGTTCCACCCACGATCAGGTTGCGGTTATAACAAGTAGCGGGGCGGTATTTTGGACGAAAGCTTACAATATACCCGAAACTTCAACAGGGGCAAAAGGTAAATCTCTAAGAAACATATTTAAGAAGTTCTCAAGTGAAGATAAGGTGGTATGGGCGTTCAGGATCCCGGAAAACCCTGAGCAACACGAAATACTGATCCTTACGGGTGAAGGTAGGATAAAGAGGGTGAAGCTATCGGAGGTTTTGAAGGGTAAGATGGGTTCAAGTATATCAAAGTCCGGGATTTTGAGCGTCCTGCCGAGGAACGACGAGGATTACGTCTTAATAGCATCAAAATTGGGGAAGGCTTACTTAACCAAAATTGATGAAATACCGCTTTTGTCAAGAAGTAGCAAAGGGGTGGTTGCCATAAAGGGCGAACCCTTAATAGCTCTTCCCGTCAAGCTTGAAGATGAGGTTTTGGTACTGACGGAAAACGGTTATATAAAGAGGATGAAGGTGCAGGAGATCCCAATTATGGCGAGGGGAAATAAGACGGGAGTTTATATTACCACCGGTAAAATCTTCACGATACTGAGGTTCCCACCAATAAACAACAACGAATGCATAGTACTTACTGAGAAAGGAATGGTAAATAGGATAACTCTTAAAGATGTACCCTTACTTTCGAGGACCGCGAAGGGTGTTAGGTTGATAAATCTTTCTGAAGGGGACAGATTGGTGGATGTGGTTATAACCGAGGGTGAGGGATGAAAGCGGTCTATATAGAGGAGTTTGGGTATGTTGATGTTTTAAAATTTGGAGAACTTCCCGAGCCCAAGGTGGGTCCGGGTGAGGTTTTGGTAAGGGTTAAGGCGGTCTCCCTAAATCACCTTGATATTTGGGTTAGGAGGGGTATATACCCAAAGTTAAGTATGCCCCATGTTCTTGGAAGCGACATAGCGGGGGTGATAGAGGAGGTTGGGGAGGGTGTAAATTTAGAGGTGGGTAGGAAGGTTTTGGTTTCACCGGGGGTAAGCTGTGGAAAGTGTGAGATGTGCCTTTCGGGAAAGGATAACCTTTGTAAGGATTATAAAATTTTGGGAGAACACATATGGGGAGGGTACGCGGAGTTTGTAAAGGTTCCGGTGCAAAATATACTACCCTTCCCTGAGAGCCTTACCTTTGAAGAGGCAAGCGCCATACCCTTAGTTTTTCTGACCGCTTGGCAAGCGGTGGTTGAGAAAGGCGAGGTAAAAGCTGGGGATGTTGTTTTCATCACATCCGCGGGTGGGGGAGTGGGAAGCGCCGCAATTCAAATAGCAAAGCTTTTTAACGCTTTTGTGATAACGACGGTGGGATCCGACGAAAAGGTTGAAAAGGCTTACGAATTGGGGGCGGATTTTGTCATAAACAGAAAAAAGGAGGACTTTGAGAAAGTGGTTTTGGAGAAATTTGGGAGGGTTGATTTGGTCGTAGATCATTCGGGAAAGGAAAACATACAAAAGTTGATAAACATAACCAAGTGGGGTGGGAAGGTGGTAATTTATGGCGCAACATCCGGCTACAACGCCCAAATAGACCTTAGACATATATTTTATAGGCAGGTTTCCTTGATAGGTTCAACGATGGGAAGTAAGGGGATTTTGTTTAGGGTAATCCGTTTGATTGAGCAAAAGAAACTAAAACCCGTAATTTATAAAGTTTTAGAGCTGAAGGATGCGAAGGAGGGGCATAGGATCCTTGAGAGCTTCTCACCTTTCGGAAAGGTGGTCTTGAGAGTGTGATGTTTATTTGCGCTCGTTTGCTTGTTGTTTCAATCCTTTATAGGAACGTAATAAACTATAAGCTCGTTCTCATTGTAGGTCAAACAGGAACTGGGTTTCAATCCCTTATAGGAACGTAATAAACCTGCCCTTGTCCCTTTTTATTTTTACCTCTAAAATTCCCAATGCCCATAAGGGTTTCTTTGACCTTACCCACACTCACCTAACATACCGAAGTTGATATTATAAACCCGTCGATCGCCGGTTGGGGGGAAAACCCTGGGGGATCGACGAACGCCCATCAGTATTCAGTTTCTTGAACCCAACCTCCAAAACATTCAATAAAATCAAGGCAAAGAAAGTATGCCCTTCTTTAGCCCATCAGTATTGAATTTTTGAACCCTACCCTTTCAAACCCTCCCTTTCCCCTATCATCACCCCCCACATCGACGAACGCTTGTAAATATTTCCAATTTAAAATTTAGAGATGGGAAACCTTTGGGAGAATTCATACAATGAGCTTTTAGAGGTTGTGAAATCCATAAAGCACCTTGAACCTTTGGTTTATAGGGCTATAAATGGAATAATTGAGAGGTTAGGGAAGGGTGGGAAGATATTGGTATGCGGAAATGGGGGTAGCGCCTCGGATGCCCAACACTTTGTAGCGGAAGTAGTTGGTAGATTCAAGGGGGAGAGGGTTGGGTTGCCCGCAATAGCTCTAACCTCCGACGGGATACTTATAACCGCTATATCCAACGATTACGGCTATGAAAACGTTTTCTCAAGACAAATAGAAGCCTTGGGGGGACCTATGGATGTGCTTATGGCAATTTCAACATCGGGAAGGTCAAGAAGCGTAAATAAGGCGGTGGAGATTGCCCACAGGAAGGGGCTTTTTATCATATATCTAACGGGTGCGGAAAACCCTACCCTAAACGACCTTGGAATAATAGATGTCCTAATAAAGGTTCCTTCAAGATCCACCCAGAGAATTCAGGAGATCCACAGGTTTATCTTGCATGTATTGGCGGAAGGGATAGAGGACGCTTTTGTTTTTAAAACTTAGCTT
>JBMSAP010000089.1:0-11809 GCA_049414445.1 Candidatus Caldipriscus sp.
GATATCTGATTACCTTGATAAGGGAGGGGTAATATTGGCTCAAACCACTTTGTATCCCTTGGGTAGGGTTGTGGGTCAAGTATTGGGAATTCCCATTTATCTTCTTTCCCATCCGCATATGGTCATAAAGGAGGATAAAGCAATTTCGTTTTTCACCGAATTTGAGGAAGGGGAGGAGGTATTACTTTTGAGGGGGAGCAAGGAGGGGCTGATAAGTAGGACGGAGGATGTAGCAAGGAGGGCATTGAGGGGACATAGAGGTCCTTTAAAAGGCGGAATATTAATATACTGCGCGGGATGCGTTCTAAACGTTATGGATAGTTTGGGTGAGGTTATAAATGCTTATAAAAGGGCTGTAGGGAATATACCCTTCATAGGTGCCGCGACTTTTGGGGAGCAGGGGGCGTTTTTCATTGAGAAACGTAAAAGCAGACACGGGAACCTTATGTGCAACACCCTGATTTTTGGGTGACTGTTTTTATGATCTCCTCAACGCTTTTTATCCCCTCCTTTATCATCTGAACCCCAACCCCTCCCCTGTAATAAGCAAAAATATGCAAATTTTGGTAAGCGGTTATAAGGTTTGCCATAAGTTTTCCGTTTCTCGGTATTTTCTCAACCGCATTCATATATTCCTGTATTGATGTTGGAAGTTTGTCCGGCGGAACACCCATTGAAAGCAAATATCCGTCTATAGCCATAAGAGCCGCAAGGTATGCTATACCCGCCGCTTCCCTCGTGATCTTCGGATCCTTGTATATCCTTCCATACTCAATCTCCGCCTTTGATAGGATCTCCTTGGCATTCTTCAAAAACCTCTTCGCCTCCGCTATCGCCTCCTCCTTATTCTTGGGTATATTGGAATATCGCCCTCCCGATCCTCAGTATGTTTGCCCCCTCCATAAGGGCATACTGCCAATCCTCGGACATCCCCGCGGAAATATACTTTAAATTGTTCCTCTCTGCAATCTCTCTCAAAAGGGCGAAGGCTTTTCTACTCCTGTATTCATCCGGAGGATATGGTCCTACCGTCATAACCCCAATAAGTTCCAAGTTTGGGATCTCCCTAATCTGACCTATAAACTCGTCCGCCATCTCCGGCTTTATCCCGTGCTTTTGCGGTTCCCCGCTCGTATTCACCTCAACGAAAACTTTAACCCTTTCCTTCGCCCTCTTTGATATATCCCACGCTAAATCTACGGAGTCCAAGGAGTGGAGGACCTTAAATAGCCTTAAAAATTTATTCACCTTGTTCCTCTGCAGGTGCCCCACCATATGCCAAGTAATATCCGATAGGTTTATTTTTGGGATCTTCCCCTCCGCCTCCTGTACCCTGTTCTCCCCAAAGTCCCTACAACCTTCCTCATAAACCTTTAGGATCCTTTCAATTTCAACCCCCTTGCTCACCGCAACTATAAGTACCTCATCCTTCCTCCCGATCTTCTCCATAAACTCTCTCACCATTTCAACAAAGCTTTTGTACATCCTAAAATTTTAACGCCGCATTTAGAATAAAGGCTTAATGGAGAAAAGGATAGTTGTTTTGGCATCGGGAAGTGGCACAAACTTTGAGACTATAGTAAGAAGGGCAAAATATAGTAAATTTCCCCTGAGGGTTTTGGGGTTAATAACGGACAATCCGCAGGCATACGCGATAGAGAGGGCTAAAAATCTCGGAATACCCTATAGGATAGTCTCCGATATTGGGGAAGAACTCATAAATGCAATAAGATCCTTTGGGAATGTGGATGCGGTGGTGATGGCGGGTTTTATGAGGATATTGCCACAGAGGGTAATAGAGGAATTTAGGGGAAAGATTTTGAACATACACCCTTCCTTACTTCCATCGTTCAAGGGTTTGAATGCTATTGAGAGGGCATGGGTAAGCGGTGTAAGATTTTCCGGCGTAACGGTTCATATTGCGACGGAAAAGGTGGATGAAGGTCCAATATTGGCCCAGAGGGTGATTCCAACGTTTGAAGGGGAATCCCTTGAAAGTTTTGAAAGTAGGGTGCATTCGGTGGAACACTCCCTCTATTTTGACACCATCGTGGAATTCCTCTTTAAGGAAAGGCCTCCATACGCCTTGATAACCTCTTACGAGAAAACCCCCGAGATCCTAAACTTTGCAAAATTCCTCCTTGAAAGGGGATATACAATAATTTCCACCACCGGAACCGCAAACTTCCTAAACGAGAATGGGGTTTTAGCCTTTGATGTGTCATCAATAACGGGCTTTCCGGAAATCTTGGGGGGTAGGGTTAAAACCCTGAACCCTTATGTATTTGCGGGGATCTTAGGGAGGGAAGAGGATGAAAGGATATTGAGCTGGTTGAAGATACCAAAAATAGAAATAGTTTTCGTTCAGCTTTATCCGTTTTCTGAGGTTGCGGAAAAGTCGGATGACCTTGAGGAGATAATTGAGATGATAGACATAGGTGGGGTTAGTTTAATAAGGGCGGGCGCAAAGAATTTTAGGAGGGTTTTGGTATTAACGGACCTTGACGATATAAAGGCGGTTATGGATGAGATGGAAAGGGGGGAGATTTCGGAGGAGCTCAGAAAAAAGTTGGCTGTGAAGGCCTTCGCAAAGACCGCAAGCTACGATATTAAGATATATGAGGTTTTGGCATCCTTCCTTGACAGGGCGAACTTTCACAAGAATATTTTCATACACATCTCCGATCCACAACCCTTAAGGTATGGAGAGAATCCCCACCAGCTTGCCTGGATAAAGAAAAACCCCAATTCCTTTTTATCCGCGGTGGAACAGCTTGGAGGCAAAGAACTATCTTACAACAACATACTGGATTCCTTCTCTGCATTCTCTTGCGTCTCGGAGTTTGAAAACCACGCATGCGTTATAGTTAAGCATATGACCCCATGTGCGGGTGCGGAGGGTGAATCCCCGCTGGAAGCTTACAACAAAACCCTAAATGGGGATATGGAGGCATCCTTTGGTGGGATAATAGCCTTCAACTTTGCGGTTGAAGAAGAGCTTGCCCAACTTCTCGTTGAACACTTTTACGAGGTGGTTATAGCTACGGATTATTCACAAAAAGCCTTAGAGATCCTATCAAAGAGGAAAAACCTAAGGATCCTAAGGGTGGATCCATACAAGTATCAACCTCCGTATATGAGCATGGTTATGCTTGGGAACGATGTTCTTATACAAACCAACGATTATACCCTTCCATACGATTATATAGATTACAAGGTGGGGAATGAGGAAGAGGGGGAAAGGGAGGAGATAATTTTCGGCTTAAGGATGGTGAAATGGGCAAAATCAAACGCCGCGGTGGTAGTTAAGAACAAAACCCTCTTGGGTACGGGTAGCGGTTTGGTGGATAGGGTTTCCGCGGTTAAGGTTGCCCTCGAGAAGGCTGGGGAGAAGGCCAAGGGTGGATTTTTAATATCCGATGGATTTTTCCCATTTGCGGATTCAATTGAGGTAGCCAAAAGTTATGGAATAAAGGTTGTGGTGGAACCAGGAGGCTCAATAAGGGACGAGTTGGTGATAGAAAGGGCAAAGGAATTGGGATTAAAGCTGGTTTTTACCGGAAAGAGACTCTTTAGACACTAAATCCCAAAACCTTTTAACGTTCTCCTCCCATTTGCACCTCTGTAATATCACCTTTTTATTTTCAACCCTCGCCTTTCTCCACCAATCCCAAGAGAATACCCTTATAAAACTTTCAAAGAGTTTTTCCCCCTTCGGTTCCGATATTATCCCCCTACCCTCATCCACCCATTCCCTGTTTGGCGGAATGTCCGAAACTATCGGTACGCAACCCAAGGCCATCCCCTCAAGTAGGGACACCGATGTGCCATCAAACTTCGGTATGGATACGCAAAAGTGAGAGCTTTCAAGGAGATTAACGTACCTTTCCCTAGGAACCTTACCGAGATTCTCAAAGTTTAAGCCCATCTCCCTTGCGGTTTTCTCCAATTTTTCCGTTAGTTTCCCCCCGTTTATATAAATCAGCCTTATTTTGAAGCTTTGGGATAACATTTTGGCGAAACGCAAAATCTCAAGGTGGTTAAAGTTTTCCTCATGCCTCCTAAAGGATAGTATCCTTATCTCGTCAAAAGGTAGCTCCTTAAGGGGCCTTTCCCTTATCTCCCTCTCAACTCCAAACGGGATAACGAAGATCCTATCCTCCCTTATCCCGAAATCTTCAACCAAGGTCCTTTTTATTATCACCGCATCGCATACCAAGATGTCGAAGTTTTTCAGTATTATCTTGGCTAAAAAGTTGTGGATTGGGGTTTTCTTCGCCCATACGTTTATATCCGAACCCCATACCGCTAAAACCTTAAAACCTTTTAAAAAGTACGCGATTAGCCCGTAATTTGGGATAAAGTGGGGAAAGAGAACGTCGGGTTTGAGTTCCTTAGTTAGACCTTTTAATTTCGGAATTCCGAGAAGATATTTAAATTTTCCGCCCGGCAGTTTTAACCTTAAAACCTTATCATCAAGGCTCTCCTCAAAGGTTATAACATTAACCTCGTTCCCCAACTCCCTCAATATATCCGCCCATTTGTGTATATGGGGTACGGAGGCATCCCCTAAGATTAATACCCTCATCAAGCGGTGAGGGTTCCCCCCTCGTCTATGAAGACCACTATTTTTGTAATTATTATCTCGTCGGATTCCTCGGTGTTTATGGGCAGAAACTTTATATCCCTAGGGATATCCTCTCCCAATCCCATCCTCTCCTCCAAGTACCCCCTTAGAGCCCTCTCGCCCTCCTCCAAAATTTCCGGAATAGAAAAGCCCTTTACCCTTATCCCCCTTATTGCGGGGAAATAAAGCTCGTAATTCCCGTCATCAAGGAGTTTTATCACTGCGGTAAATTTAAAAATCATCTCCCCTCTATGGTATAAAAGGCATACAAAATACCCAAAACCAATAGGGCGGTTATACCCGCCTCAAAGTAGGATGGAACTATTTGGGAAAGGTCAGGCGAAACCCCCTCAACGAAAACATCCTTAACCCTGTTTATTGGCACCCTATCGGAATACTTACCGTACCTATAAAGAACGGTGCCGTCACAGGATCTTATAACCATCTTAACATCCGCGGTTCTCCTGTAATTTATAAGGGAGAAATCGTAATATACCCTCCCGGACAAAAGCCCCACCGTTGTCGTGCAGTTTGGGGAATTTGAAAGGTACTTCATGGAAAGATATTTTTCGATTTGTTGGTTCCTTGTTCCGTAAAAGGAAAGGAAACCCTCAAGGGGACAACCCCTTGAACAGGCGGAATCAACAGCGTAAAAGAGAACCTCAAGGTCGTTGGGCAGATACATAATAAGAGATATTAATCCCAATCCCCTTGCCCCTCTCCCTCTTCCCAACCCGAGGAGTATTCCCCAGCCTGATCAAGGACGTGGGAGCTTACATAAATGGGCGCATTTGAGAGTAGCGCTATAGCTATGGAATCCGAGGGTCTGGCATCTATGCTGTAAGTTTTTTCCCCGTGATTCAATATTATCCTCGCGTAAAAGGTGCTTTCAATTAGGTCGTTTATCACGACCCTTTCCACCTTCGCGCCAAGGGTTTCAAGTATATTTACAAGGAGGTTGTGGGTTAGGGGCCTTTCAAACCTTTCTCCATCCTTCGCCATCTGTATAGCATTCGCCTCAAAACCCCCTATGTATATGGGTAGGATCCTTGACCCTTCTTTTTCCTTAAGTATAACCGCAAAGGCTTGCGGAATACCCTCCTGCGTACTTATAACAACCACGGACTTAACCTCAACCTCTATCAAGTTCTTCATCTCTCCGGTTCTACGACAATTTTCAAGTTTGCCACCACCTCAGGATGAAGCTTTATGGGGATCTGGAATGTGCCAAATTCGGATATGCTATCAATTTGCACCATAGACCTATCTATGTTGTATCCCTTTTCCTTCAGTTTCTTCACAATATCCGCGGGGCTTACGGAACCGTAAGGTTTCCCCTCCTCGTTAACCTTTAGGACAAACAGGAGCTTCTCCTTTGAGAGCTCGCGGGCGAGCTTTTCCATCTTCTTCTTTTTTCTCTGTAAAGATAGCTCCTTCATTTTCTTGATGTTTTCGTAATTCTTCAACACGGATTCGGTGGCAGAAAGGGCGAACCCCTTCGGGATAAGGTAGTTCTTCGCATAACCCCACTTAACCTTCACTACATCCCCAGCCTTTCCAAGATTTGGGACATCCTTAACCAGCAAAACCTCAATCTGCTTCATACCACGTACTCCCTTACAAACGGAAGTAATGCCATTATGCGCGCCCTCTTTATAGCCTTTGCCAACCTCCTCTGCTCCTTTGCGGATAGTTTGGTGTATCTTCTGGGCAATATCTTGCCCGTTGGGGAGATATATTTGCTTAGAGCTTCCACATCCTTGTAATCAAATGTCATGCCTTTCTTCTTTCCCATATTTCACCTCCTTTTAAAAGGGTATTTCGTCGTCGGGGGGTAAACCCGCATCCTCGTCAAGATCAGAAAAGGGCTTTTTTGCCCTAATCTCAAGTATATCTATCCTGTTAGCCTTTATATAGTACCTCTCAACCCTCTTCCCATCCCTCTCCGCTTCCCTATAAACCAACCTACCCTCCACGACCACAGGTGTCCCCTTCAAAAGCCTACCCTTAGTATCGTCCAACTTCACAAGATCCCCGTTTGGGTATATAACATCTATGTAAAGGGGCCTACTCTTCCAAACCCCGTTTTCCATGTAAGCCTGATCCGACGCCATGCGAAATGTTAAGAAACCCACGCCTTTATCGTTTACCCTTTTTTCCGCATCTCTTACTAATCTCCCACTCAATACCACCACGTTTATCCTCGGAACCCTTATACTCTTATCCTCGTTCATTCATCCCTCCTGACGATCATATGCCTTAAAAACTTCCTCGTAAGGCGGAGGTGATTATTTAGCTCGTATGCGGTACTGGGATGTGCCTTAAAACGTATAAAATAGTACCTACCAAACTCCTGCTTCTTAACGGGATACGCGAGCTTCCTTACCCCCCAATCCTCCTCCCCCAATATCTCACCCCCGTTCTTTGTTATAAACTCCCTCACCTCTTCTATGTACCCAGCATCCTCCTGCTGGGGGCTTAACAACAAAGCCACCTCGTATTCCCTCATCGAACAGGTATTATAAGGTTGATTTCCGCCTTAAAATTCAGATTATGGGGTATGTATTTTGGTATCTTGGGAATGGCTCGCAAATTGAGATCCTGCCAAGGAGCGCAGGGGTATTCCACAGGGAATACATAGCGGGTTTCAGACTTGAGGAGATATCCCTAAACTTTGATAACCTAATACTGAACATCAAGGGGGGCTATCTAACGGGCATAGAGCTCGTGGATGAGAACGCAAATAGGACGGGAACATATTACGCGGCGTTTACGGGTCTGAACTTTATATACCTTAACTCCCCATTACCGCAGAAAGGTTGGAAGTTTGGGGCCGGTTTGGGTGTTTTAACCTCCAAGATCCACACATATACGGATTACGCGGGCACCATAAACGGGGCGGTCGTAGGGAATTTGGAAAACGGCGAGGTTCTCCTTTTGATAGAAAATCTGGGTTTTGGGAAAACAATACCTGCACCTTCGGTATATTTTAGGGGGCTTTCCAACTTCCAAAATTTCACACTGGGACCATTCCTCAGGTTTTACGGGGACGTTGACTTAGATGCGGGTTTTGTTTTTATTTCAAGGTACGGACTCTTCAATTTTATAGCTTCCCCTTCCCTAAAGAACGCAATAGTGGGATTCTCAGTAGAGAGCGGGAATTTCAGGTTTAGGTACGATTACGAGTACTATTGGATAGGGTACTCAACGCATAGGTTCGGGTTTAATATACTTTGGGGTAAGCAGAAGGAGTTGGAGGAGAAGATAGAACGTCACGAGGAGCTTTTGGCGGAGCATGAGAGGGAGATAAGGGGTTTAAAGGATAGGATATCGAGGCTTGAAAATTCCGCGGTGGATTTTGCAAGGAATCTCCTTGAAAGCGCTAAAAAAGATCCTGATCCGCAGTCCGCATTAACAAAAGTTAGGATAGCTATGGTCTTTGACACAAGCCAAACCGCAAAAAGGATGGAAGACAGTTTGACAAACCTAATATCCCAAGCGGATAAGGAGAGTTACATAAAAAGGATCAACATCTTCTTGAGGAACAAGCTTTATTCGGATGCCCTGGCTGAGGCTTTGGTCTTCCTTGAGAATTATCCACAAGATAGGGACGCCCTTAGGGTATACAATCAAGTTAAAGGGGAGGTTGAAAAACAAAAGGAGGCAAACAAAATAAAGGAAGAAACCAATAGGAAGTTTGAGAGTAGTAAAATTCAGAGGATTGAGAACTTAATAAGCAAGGGGGATTACGTAAGCGCATCAAAGCTCGTAAGCACTTTACCCGAAGGTCCGGATAAGATAAGATTTTCAAACACTTTGAGGAGAACCGCGGAGGAATATTTAAGAAAGGCGAAGGAGCTTATAGCAAAAAAGGATTGGGTCCAGGCAAAATATTATATTGAAAAATCCATGAAAATTTACCCCTTGCCCGAGGCTCCTGGACTTTTAAGCTACGTTGAAAGCAACATAAAGGCGAGCTCCGAAACCTTATACCTAAAGTCCCTTGAGCTTTATCAGAAAGGGGATATCCAGGGAGCGTACGCTTACATAAAGGAAGCCATAAGGCTTGACCCAAACAACGAGAAGTACAGGAACGTTTATTACAGGTTGGGTAATGTTTTAAAGGAGGACTAATATGGTTGGGGTTTTGTTTTTGCTTAACCAGTATGTGCGTGTGAGGTTGGAGAGTGCAGTTTCGGATGTGGGGGCAATCAGGTATGGGTCTGGGTACCTCGTGGGAATAAGGGGCACAAGTGGAAACTACAAGCTCCTACACATAAACAACCTCGGGCAGGTGATTCGGGCGTATTCTGGATCTCTATCGGCTACTGTTGGTGGTTTGGTTATTGATAATAACGGAAAACCTTTGGCTTATGGAGGATCTTCTACCTCGGCGTTCTACATTGACCTAGAATTAGATACAATAAAAACAATCCCTGGTTTCCCACTCTTCTATAGAGCGGTTAGAACCTTAAATTACCTCTACTTCGTCTCGTATCAGGGGAATACGGTGTTTTTCTTTATGAAAGACTCATCAAAATATTGGCGCTTCAGATTGCCATATACTATAACGGGCATAGATGTGGCATATGAAGATGTTGGTAAAAAGATATACCTTTTGGCTCGGAGCTCAGATTCGCTATATATAGCGAAATTGAATGAGAATTTAGACTTGTTATTGGTAAAAAGCTTGCCCATCAGTATCTCACACGCCCGCATTGATGCTCAGAGGAGATTAGTAGCGGTTGGATATCGCACAACAAGCGATACTACGGGCGTCCTTCTGCTTGATACGACTTTAAACACGGTTAGACATTTTCAAATAAACTCAGCAATCTCTTTAAGCGGTGTAAGGTTATACGGTGGCAAAATTTACCTTTATGGATCAATGGGGAACCCAGCGATCGCAATATTGGATACTTCGGGGAATCGTTTAAGCGTCGTAAAGGATGATAGCGTATTAGGGAACGTAAGATTCTTGGATCCGGAAAACGGCGTTGCTATATACAGAGGAAATTTTCAGGCATTCTTTATGAAGACTAACCCTAATTTCTTGGGAACATGCGGTATGAATAGTGCTACAGCTTCTGTTTCCCCCCTTTCAAACCCGTCATATACAACATTAACCCTTCCTCCTCCAAGTGATACAACAGTTTCACTACTCTCCTTGCCGATATCAATGTCATTCTATACACCCACCACAAACACCTTATGCTCCTCTGAACCCTTTACGGTTGTTTTCACGGTACCGGATAGTGGGGATATAAATGTACCCCTCTCCGCGAACATTGGGGTATGGTTTTCAAGGGCTGTTGATACTACAAGCGTAAATAACACGAGTATTAGCATAACCGGTTGGGATGGGAGCAGTTTTAGGAATTACAGCTTCAACAGTACCTGCCCAATGCCAAACTTTTGCGTCCTTGACCCAATTTTAAACTTCAGACCAAACGAGGAGATAACCGTAAGATTTAACAGCACAATAAGGGACACCTTCGGAAATCCTTTAAAACCCAAGGTTATAGTATTCAGGACGCAAGGGGTGGATACGTTAAACCCCGTTGTGGTATTCACAACACCAGACAGTGGCGCTGTAAATGTTCCCTCAAACACAAAGATAGCGGTACAGTTCTCAAGGGATATGGATACAACGACGATAAATTCTACGAATGTAAGAATAATTGGTTCAAGCAGTGGATCTCGTTCTTTCACCAAAGTTTGCAGGACGTTAAGTTATTGCGAGATAAACCCAGATTTAAGTTTTAATCCCGGTGAGACCGTCACGGTAGAGTTTAGAAGTGGAATAATGGCATTAAACGGCAGGAATTTGGTACCAAGAATAATAACCTTCACGACGGGAGCACAGGATATCAATAACCCAAGCATAACCATAATATTCGGCCCGGATGACACCATAAGGCTTTACGACAGGAGCACACCCATAAAGGCGAGAGTTTCGGACGATTATGGGATCCAAAGAGTTGAATGGGTGATAAACTCACAAACTTACTCACAAACTTACATATCACCCACCAACTGCAATGGGAACATATACAGAAATCCAGACACATCCTGTTTTTACATACCCGACATACCTGCAGACACATACAAAATAATAGCATACGCATACGATTATTCTGGGAACTTTGGGATAGACAGCGCCTATTTAATATATCGAGACACAGTAAAACCCTACGTAGTATTCACGGATCCGAGGGATAACTCTTATGGGATTTCGCCAACACCTCTTATAACGGTAGTATTCAGCGAGGGTATGGATACAGCATATACATCTGATAGTTTGGAGATAAGGGTTGGAAGCTCAACATATCCATACATAAAGTACTGGGAAGACTTGAGGACATTGAAAATAAGGAACACGATACCCCTACCCTACGACTCAACGGTTAAGGTGGTATTAAAGAATTACAGGGACTTAAGCGGTAATACTATGGTTGGCGATTCCTTCTCCTTCAGATTCACCATAATTTCAAATGCGGAAGTTTTCGTAAGGATCCTTAATGTAAATCCGAATACGGTTTATAAGGGGTCAAGCGATAGTACATACATCCTTGCGGAGGTTAGATCAAGGTATAACATAAGGGGAGCGAAGATGGTGATAAACGGTTCTGTTGAGGTTCCTATGTTTGCGAAGGATGGGAGCTTTGATGAACCCGTTGAAACGGTTTATGTGCGCTATAGGTTTGGGGAATTTGAAGTTGGGGAGTATAACGTTTCCGTTAAAGCTTGGAATGATTATGTTGAGAGGTCATCTGGGCCTTTCATAATCAAGGTCAAAAGTATAGAATTTTTGGATAAGGAGAACGTTGTAATTTATCCGAACCCTGCAAAGGGGCAGGCTAAGTTGAGGGTGATATTTGGGGCGAATACGAATGCGATGATTGAGGTTTTTGACCTGAAAGTGAAAAGAGTTTATTATAGGGAGGGGAGCTTTGATGGGTTTAAGACGTACGAATTTGATCTTCCAAAACTTCCCACGGGGCTTTACCTCGTGAGGATTAGAGCGGGCGATAAAAAGGTAGAAAAGTGGTTCTCGGTGATTAAATAAGTTTAAGGAAACTCAAAATACCTTTAGATATTGGGCTATTATGCCTTTCCGGGTGCCACTGTACACCCAAAACTCTATAGGTTTTCGAATGAAACGCTTCAACGAGGTGATCC
>JBMSAP010000090.1:0-9637 GCA_049414445.1 Candidatus Caldipriscus sp.
TAAGGTGGGGGAGGAAGTGTTCTTCGCTTTAGATTGTGCCGCTTCATCCTTCTTTGATGAGGAGAGGGGTATTTATAGGTTTGAGGGGAAGGAGCTTCATGGGAAGGACCTGATGGATATTTACGCCGATTACATCAAGAGCTACCCAATAATCTCCATAGAGGATCCCTTTGCGGAAGGGGATTACGATTCTTGGAAAGAATTTACATCAAAGTTTGGGGATAGGATAACCATAGTTGGGGACGACATTTATACGACGAACAAGAAATTGATAAGGGAGGGGATAGAGGGGGGATATTCAAACGCGGTGCTGATAAAGTTGAACCAAATTGGAACATTAACAGAAACCCTTGAGGCTATAGAGCTTACGAAAAGTGCGGGATGGAAGGCTATCATTTCCCATAGATCTGGGGAGACGGAGGATACAACGATAGCGGACCTTGCGGTGGGGACAAACGCTGGTTGGATAAAGACGGGTTCGGTTGCAAGATCGGAAAGGACCGCTAAATACAACAGGCTTATTGAGATCGAGGAGGAGATGGGAATATGATGGGTTTCTTTATTTTTATGGCAAAACCAAACCCGATAACATGGCAGGAGATAAAGAGTGGGCATATGTCCGAGGTTTCGGAAACAAAGGCGGTTTGGTACGATACGGGCTATTCCGATATACTTGAAAGTGCGCCAGAAAACACCGTTTTGATCTTCCTCGGGCAGAGGCCCACGGGCGGATATTCCGTTAAAGTTAAGGAAGTTAAGACGGATGGGAAGAAGATATACATTACAGCAAAGGAGGAATGCCCCAAACCGGATGCTATGGTAATTCAAGTGATCACAACCCCCTTCGTTGCGGTGAAGATTGACATAAAGGAAAAACTTCCCCTTGAGCTAAAAATAGAGGGTTGCAAGAGATGATGTGGATCCTTTCTTTCCTTGAAATTTCCGCGGACAGCATAAGGGAGCATGTGTATTTCTTGGCGAGCGAAAAATGTGAGGGGAGATTTACTGGTTCAAAAGGCGAAAAGATTGCAAGGGATTACATAAAGAAAAAGATAAAGTCTTACGGCTATAAGGTTTTTGAGCAGGGCTTTGAGGTTCTTGTGGATGTTAAACCGGCTAAGGGAACTTTCTTTAAAGTTGGGGAGGAAAAAATAAAGCTTGGAGAGGATTATTTGCCGTTAAGCTTCTCCTCTGAGGGAAGGGTAAAGGGGGAGGTGGTGTTTGCGGGTTGGGGGATAGAGGATAGCCTTTATAGCGATTATGGGAACCTTGATGTAAAGGGCAAGATAGTCGCCCTTTTTAGGTACTCAAAGGAGGATACATCAAATAGATTTGAAAGATTCTCCGATATTCCCACAAAGCTAAGAATAGCGAGGGAAAAGGGGGCAAAGGGGGTGATTATAATAAACCCGCCGGATCATGGGGACGAGCTTAGGCCCATAAGGGTTAGGGAATTCCAAAATTCCGGGATAATCGCGGTTATGGCAACGAGAAGGGTTGCGGAAAGGATCCTTGGGAGGGATATAAATTCGCTTTACGATAGTCTAAGGCTGAAACCCATACCTTTCAGTACAGGAAAGACGGTTGAGATTGGGGTAAAGTTTAAGAAAATAAAGGCAAAAACCGCAAACGTTTATGCGATGCTTGAGGGAAGGAGTAAAAGGTGGATAATCTTCGGGGCTCATTACGATCACCTTGGGTGGGGAGGTCCGGGTAGCGGTTCCCTCAAGCCAGATACCCATGCAATACACTTTGGGGCGGACGATAACGCCTCTGGGGTGGCTTTGGTTTTGGAAGCGAGCAGGTTTATGTCAAGGGAGAGGGGGGATGTGGGTTATATATTCGTGTTCTTTAGTGGTGAGGAGCTCGGGCTTTTGGGTTCAAAGGAGTTCGTTAAGCATCTTCCCGTTCCCAAGGAGAGCATCTTGGTTTATTTTAACTTTGATATGGTGGGGAGGGTTAAAGATTCTACCTTCTTTTTACTTGGGGCGCAGAGTGGGGAGGGTTTGGAAGGGATAATTGATAGCATAGCAAAGCTCAGGGGTTATAAGGTGGTATTTGGGCAGGGGGCGGTGGGTCCAAGCGACCATACGTCCTTTTATTTGGCTAATATTCCCGTCGCTTTCTTCTTTACCGGTTCCCATCCGGATTATCACAAACCCTCCGATACTCCTGAAAAGATAAACTATGGGGGAATAGCGGATATAACTGACATTGCATTGAGGGCCGCGAAGGCTATAGAAAAACGGGGTAGTGTTAAATTCGTAAAGGTCAAAGAGGAAGTTAGGGATAGGATGGGGAGATTAAAAGTTAGGCTCGGCGTAATACCATCCTACGGTTCGCCGGTTGAGGGGGTTTTGGTCGATGGAGTTTCCCCAAACAGCGTTGCGGAAATTTACGGGATAATGGCGGGGGACGTAATAATTTCCATAGGGGGAAAGCCCATAAAGAACCTTTACGACTATATGGACGTTATGGCAAATTACAAACCGGGGGATAAGACGGTGGTGGTAGTAAAGAGGGGGGGACAGATCTTAGAGATACCCGTAGAGTTCCCCAAATGAGGAGGAAGCTGTATTATACGAAGGGGGAGATCTTGGAAATAACGGGGCTAAAACACCATCACTTGAGGTTTTTAGAATCAAGCGGATTTTTGGTCCCGTCAAAGATCCACAACGGGAGGAGGTATTACTCATACGAGAACCTGAGAAAACTTATAATGGTTTCCGCCCTTTTGGGGCAGTATAAACTTGAAGATATAGTGAGGAATTTTGAAAAGCTCAGCTTGGAGGCGGAGAGGAACATATACAGGAGCGCACTTTTAAAGGTGAGGGAAAGAATAGTTTCCATCCTAAATGAAAAAACCCTTTGACGAATATACACACCAGTACGATTTATGGTTCGATACGAAGGGTAGGGAAATTTACCTTCACGAGGTATGGACTCTATGCGGTTTAATACCCGGTGGTAGGGGTATAGAGGTGGGGGTAGGGACGGGTAGGTTTGCGGGATTTCTGAATATAAAATTCGGGGTGGATCCATCGGCAAATTCTCTAAAATTAGCGAAGGGTAGGGTTAAGAACTTGGTTTGCGGGTACGCGGAGGACTTACCGTTTAAAAATGGGAGCTTTGATTTTGCTTTAGTTGTGGTATCAATCTGCTTCTTTGACGATATCCTTAGGGCTTTCTCGGAGATAGGGAGGATTTTGAAGGTTGGGGGGAAACTTATCTTGGGTTTTGTTCCAAGAAACACCTGCACAGGCGAGTTTTACGTTTATAAGGGCTTGGGGGGTCATAGGTTTTATAAGTACGCCAAGTTCTTTACGGAGGGGGAGATAGAAAGGATCGCGAATTCCGAAGGCTTTAAGAAGGTGAGAACCCTGTATCTATTTTCTGGGAAAAGGGGGGCTTATTTGAGAAATTCGTGGGGATTTAGGGCAAAGTTTGCGGTGATGGAGTTTTTGAAGTTATGAGGTTCTTCAGTTATTTTATCGCAAAGTTTGCTCAAGCAAGCGGTTTGGGTTGGATGATCCTAGGGCTCTACGTGGGCTTGGTGAGGGGGAGTTTAAAGTGGGAGTGGATCCTCTTTCTCTTCGGACTTCTCTTATTCGGATTGGGCTATTTTCTTGAAAGGGCTTTGTTGGGGAACAAACAACGGTAGAATTCCAAACTATGCAAGGGGAAAAGATAAGGGTAGTTGATGGCAAGCTCGTTGTGCCGGATAACCCAATAATACCTTACATTGAAGGGGATGGGACGGGTCCGGAGATAATGGCGTCGGTTAGGGCGGTTCTGGATGCCGCGGTTTCCAAGGCTTACTTGGGGAAAAGGAAGATCGTATGGTTGGAGGTTTTGGCGGGTGAAAAGGCTTTAAAGGAAACCGGCGAACTCCTACCTGAGGATACCATAGAGAAAATAAAGGAGCATCATATAGCCATAAAGGGGCCATTAACCACGCCTGTGGGTGGAGGTTTCAGGAGTTTAAACGTCACATTAAGGCAGGTTTTGGACCTTTATGCAAACATTAGACCTTCTAGGTACTTCCCGGGCGTTCCAAGTCCCCTAAAAAACCCCGAGAAGGTTAATATGGTGGTTTTCAGGGAGAACACGGAGGATGTATATGCGGGCATAGAGTGGAAGATGGGAAGCGAGGAATGCAAAAAGGTTAGGGAGTTTTTGGTAAAGGAGATGGGGGTTGATATTCCCGAGGATGCGGGGATAGGGGTGAAGATAATTTCAAAGTTCAGAAGTCAAAGGCTCGTTAGGAAAGCCATAGATTACGCCCTAAAGAAGGGATACTCCACATTAACAATAATGCACAAAGGAAACATAATGAAGTACACGGAGGGGGCATTTAAGGAATGGGCGTTTGAACTCCTGAGGAACGAGTATGCAGACAAAGTGGTCTTTGAGGGGGAGGGTGAGAGGGTTGAGGGTAAGGTTTTGGTAAACGACAGGATAGCGGATAACATGTTCCAACAGATCCTCCTAAGGCCCGATGAATACGGGGTGATAGCAACCATGAACCTAAACGGGGACTATATTTCCGACGCCTTGGCGGCGCTGGTTGGGGGTTTGGGAGTGGCAGCGGGGGCTAACGTCGGGGATTACCATGCCCTCTTTGAACCAGTGCACGGAACCGCCCCCAAGTACGCGGGTAAGAACGTGATAAACCCCACCGCGGGGATCCTCTCCGGCGTTATGATGCTTGAGTTTATGGGTTGGATGGAAGCGGCAAAAATGATAGAGGACGCTATAGAGAGGACCCTTGAGCAGAAAAAAATTACTTACGATCTTGCAAGGCACCTTGGCGTAGAACCCCTATCAACTACCGACTATACTCAGGCGTTGATAGATAATTTGTAGTGTTTAGAAAGGTTGTGGTTTATTTTGATGGCTCGCCCAAGGGAAAGAGGGTTGTAAAGAGGGCGATATTGTTATGTTCCCAGACTAGGGGGGAGCTTTTTATGGTTTCGGCAATAAGCCCCCTTGATGAGCTGGATGTGGGTTTTGGGGAGTTTGAGAGGGATCTGGAGAGGGGAATATCCTCCTTAGTGGAGGATGCGAGGGAACTGGGGGTAAAGGTGGAGGTAAGGATGCTCTTCGGCTCGCCCGAGGACGCTTTGATTAAGATAATAGACGCGGAAAAACCCGACCTCGTTGTTCTTCCCTTAATTCAAACAAAGGGGGGATTCTTCGGGAGGGGTGAGTACCTCCATACCAAGCTCCTGAATATTTACTCCGACGAGGGCTTGGCTGTTATGGTAATACCTTAAAATAGCGGGTTATGTCCGACAGGGAAATTTTAGACCTCTGGGTGAATATAACGGGCTTTGAGGAGGACTGGAGGACCCTTATAGAGAATCTTATAGACGAACTTCAGAATCTTGCGCAAGAACCCATATGGGAAGAAGGGGAGGAAAGTGTTGAGGATGTCCTTCTCCACGTTGAGACCCCTGAGGGCATGATAGAAAACCTACAGGAGCTTTTGGAGGATCTGGAGGAGAAGATAGAGGAAGCGAAGGAGGGTAGGATAACCGAGCATGAGCTCTCTTTTGCCTTTAGGAAGGCGAGTGAGTACATTGAGAAGGCAAAGGAGCTTTTGGAAAAATGGATATACGAGGAGGAATACGGGGAAGAAGAGGAGGAGGAAGAGGAGTGAGCTTTCAGGATATAATCTTAAAATTGCACGAGTATTGGAAGGGGAAAGGTTGCGTAATACTCCAGCCTTATAACTCCGAGGTTGGGGCGGGAACCTTTAACCCTGCCACATTTTTGAGGAGCCTAACAAAGAAGGAGTGGAGAGTTGCTTACGTTGAACCCACGAGGAGGCCGAAGGACGGTAGGTATGCGGAAAACCCCAACAGGCTACAGCAGTATCACCAATATCAAGTTATCCTAAAACCCCCTCCGGAGGATGTAATAGACCTTTATATGGGCTCCCTTGAATACTTGGGGATAAATTTGTCGGAACACGACATTAGATTCGTTGAAGATGATTGGGAGAGCCCGACTTTGGGGGCATGGGGTTTGGGCTGGGAGGTTTGGCTTGATGGCCTTGAGATAACCCAATTTACGTATTTCCAACAGGTGGGGGGTGTTGATGTTGATATGGTAAGCGCTGAAATAACATACGGGCTTGAGAGGATAGCCATGTTCGTTCAGGGGGTTGATAACGTGTTTGATATAAAGTTCAACGAAAATTTAACTTGGGGGGAAATTTACAGGGAGTTTGAGAGGGAGTTTTGCGTTTTTAACTTTGAGGAAGCGGATGTAGAGTTTTATAGGGAGATGTTTGAGTTCTTTGAGAGGGAGGCGAAGAGGCTCGCACAGAAGGGCCTTTTGTACCCGGCTTACGATATGGTAATAAAAATGTCCCACACTTTCAACCTTTTGGATGCGAGGAGGGCGATATCCCCAGAGGAGAGGCAAAATTTCATATTAAGGGTGAGGAGGATGGCAAACCTTTGCGCCAAGTTGGTCTTGGAGAGGGAGAGGATTTAATTTATTATATGTATCGCCCTCTTGTGAACGTTTCCCGCCGCCTCCATCAAAACCTCCGACATTGTGGGATGGGGATGGACAACCATATCAATATCCTCCGCGGTTGCCATAAGCTCTATGGCAAGGGCAGCTTCCCCTATGAGGGATGACGCCTCAGGGGCTATTATATGAACCCCCAAGATCTCGTCCGTATCCCCATCCACCACTATCTTAGCCAAACCATCAATGCCACCTAACGTTAGAGCCCTTCCCGAGGCGCTCAAGGGAAACTTACCTATTTTAACGTTATATCCCATATCCCTAGCCTTTTCCTCCGTCAATCCAACGCTCGCAAACTCGGGATGTGTATATACTACGTTGGGCATCGCCCTCCAATCCGCTTTAGAATCTAAACCCGCTATATTCTCAACCGCAACTATACCTTCCTTTGACGCCTTGTGCGCTAAAAGTGGAGGACCCGCAACATCCCCAATGGCATATATACCCTTTATGTTCGTCTCCATCCTTTCGTCGGTTTTTATGAAACCCCTTTCGTCCATCTTAAGGTTAAAGTTTGCAAAATTTTCGGAGTTTGGGGATCTTCCAACCGCGATTAAGACCTTGTCAAATTTCTCCCTGTATTCCTTCCCCTCCGAAACGAAAATTACCTCGCTCCCGGATATATCTTTCAAAGTCGCGCTCAAGTAGAATTCCAAACCCTCCTTCTTTAATACCCTTTGGTAGTATTTTGCCATTTCCTTGTCCATCCCCGGAAGGACCTGATCCGCTATATCTATCACGACCACCCTCTCCGAACCAACCATCTTATAGAACTGTCCAAATTCCAAACCCACCGCACCCGCCCCAACCACCAAGAGTTTTTTGGGAATTTCGGGGAAGGATACCGCGTGGTCGCTGTTCCATATAAACTTCCCATCCGCCTCAAAACCCTTCAATTCCCTTATCCTTGAGCCCGTCGCTATTATTATGTTTTTTGCCTCTAAAACCTCCAAACCCCTATCCGTCTTAACCTTAACCTCCCCGGGCCTTTCAACAATACCCTCCCCGAGGTATATATCCACCTTCTGGTTCTTTAGCAAAAATTCCACCCCCTTCACGAGCTTATCAACAACACCCTCCTTCCATTTGTTCAGGGAGCTTATATCCAAGGATAGATTTCCCCTAATTCCGAGTCTTTCCCCGTTCTTAGCGGTGTGATATATATGCCCAACGTGGAGTAGGGCTTTTGTTGGTATGCAACCTACGTTTAAACAAACCCCTCCGAGCTTCCATTTCTCAACGAGTGCGGTTTTTAATCCTAACTGCGCCGCCCTTATCCCAGCAACGTATCCACCCGGTCCCCCTCCAATTATCACTACATCGTACCTCATACCGGTATTTTACCTATGAAGGATTTTCCTGAATAGGTTTTCAAAGAGGACCAAAGGGGTTATCCTCCCAACACCCCCCGGAACCGGGGTTATAGCCCTTACAAAATCCTTAACTTCACCGAACTTCGCATCTCCTATGATCCTCCCATCCCTATAAACCGTTGAAATATCCACAACAACGCTCCTTTCGTTAAAATACTCCCTTCCGAAATGCTCCCCTATACCCGCGCATAGGAAAACGAAATCGCTCTGCCGAGTTATGCTCATAAGGTTTTGGGTTTTTGTATGGGCAATTATCGGAGTACCATTCTTCATTAGAACGAGTAAGGATAAAGGTTTTCCAACCCTAACGCTCCTTCCCACTATCGTGCATGTTTTCCCCTCCAAATTAAACCCGTAAAACTCCAAGATCTTTATCGCCGCGTAGGGTGTGGGGGGAAAGAACCTTGGTTTTCCGTATACCAAAAGTCCGAGATTTTCTGGAGATAAACCCTCAACGTCAAGCTCGGGGGGAATCTCCACCTCCCTCTTCCCCAAGCTTATTATTCCGTCCGCCTCTTTATCTTCCACGACCTCCACCTCCAACCTTTCCGCTATCCTCCTTATTGACCTCTCGTAAATTCTTGAATCTTCCGAACCGTCGGAAAGTACCTTCAATCTCGGCTTAAAATTTATCCCCCTCCTCAACCTCAAAAGTTCCTCAAGATAAGCCTGTTCAACCGCTTTCCCATCCAATATCATCTTTTTACTACCTTCCTAAACCTCTTCCCCTCCTTCACAAAATAAACCCCTTTATACATCTTCTCCACCCTCCTGCCCGAAACATCGTAAATTTCTACATTCCCCCCTCCGATATGCGATAAATTTTCACTTACGATGATTGATGGATCGTAAGATACAGTATGCTGTTCCAACACCCAGCTGTCGGGGTCAAAGACTATGGAAATGGGCTCCCTTGATAAGTCAAATGTGAAACTTTGTACAGCCAAAGAATCCCAAACGGTTATTAGGGTATCGCCAGAGGAAAAATTCACCTTTATCTCTAAAGGCATCTTGTAAATCGGCGCACTTGAAGGTTGAACCTGAGCTATCCTTAGGTATAACCTCCATGTTCCTCCAACGTTCGCTTTCGCCCACCTCACATCGTATATGGGCCAGCCCGGCTGATAAACCCACTGGTTAAAGAACCAAGTTAAATCCATACCCGTATAACTCATAACATCGTTTATGAAATCCGCGGTAGTTGCATAAGAATACTCGTGATTAGCCCTATAGTGCCTCAACGCACCGAAAAATAGAGAAGTATCCTTGTTTAAAACGTACCTAAGCATATGCAAAACCGCCGCGCCCTTTTCGTACGTGTAAATCGAGAATATATCGTAAAGTCTTGGACCTGGGTTATATACGGGAAGTCCTGGGAAGGAGGCGTAAGCGAAAAATCTGTTTTCAACCCTGTTTATGTAAGAGTTTTTGTATGCGTTAAATCCCCCGGAATCCTCCTTCCAAATAAGCTCGGAATAGGTTGCGAAACCCTCATTTAGCCAAATATCCTTAAACGTCGCGCATGTCACCATATTCCCCCACCACTGATGTGCGAGCTCGTGGGCTTGTGTGGAATTCCCATAAGGGCCTCCGAAAAAGGAATTCGTCTGATCCTCCATCGCCCAACCCCCGGGTAAAACTATAGACTGTTCGTACTTTTCCGTATAAAAAGGATATATCCCGTACCTGTTTGAGAATGCGGTAAGCATCTGCGTAAGGTT
>JBMSAP010000091.1:0-56137 GCA_049414445.1 Candidatus Caldipriscus sp.
AGGTAAAGGGAAAATGGGGCTTAAAGGCTAAGGAGAGGGCAAGCCACCCCACCGACCACCTCATAAAAACCCTCTTATCGTTTTTACCATTAAAAACCCTTCCATTTTCATCAACAAGGTTCCTTAAAGCCCAATCCTCCAATTTCTTCGCTCTATTTTTATCCCCGAATATTTTAAAGGTTATTATTAAAACCGCAACATCGTGCGTGTCAAATTTCTTTTTGCCGAGCTTTGAAATCGGTAGGTGGGTTTCCTTATCAAAAAGGTTCTCTATGTAAAAGCTGTACCCCTTCCTTATTCCCTCGTCGAGCTCATCATCACCCAAGATGTTTTTGATCCCCAAAAGCCCCCAAAGGTTATAAGCGGTGTGAATGTTATCCACGTATTTCATAGTGATCCTGTCAAGCCCGTAGATCCATCTTCCATCTTCCCCCTGATAATTTATTAACGTTTTAGCGATCTCTCTTGCGGTTTCTTCTTCTCCACCGCTTATAAGGTACGCAAGGGCTCCCAAAACCGAACTGTTAAAAATCCTCAACCTATCTAATGGCGTATAGCTCATCCAAAGGTATCCATTTTCATCCCTGAAAACGTTTAAAGTTTTCTCGTAAAATGGCAAAAATTCCCCAAGATCTATCTTCCAACCGAAAACCTTCCTTGCGCAGTTTAGGGCAAATACCGCAAAGCTCGTTGCTATAACATTTGGCGTTCCAAGGGGAACATAAAATACACTACTCTGCCAAGGAAAGTTATAACCGAAAGCTATCCCACCGTTAGTTTTTATAGCATAACCCTTTAATATCTCCCAAACCTTTCTTGCCCTTTCCTCATCACCCAAGAGGGAATACGTCCAAAGGAAGAGGGCCAAACCCTTTGGGTTATGCCCCTTTGGGATAAGAAGAATTTTCCTAAATTTTTCATCAACCCTCTTAACGAACTGTTGGAACAACAGACGATAAATGGGTAAATTTATCCCTGAAAGTGGAGAGAGCAAACCATCGTAAGGGTCATAACCTTTGTAGTTTTCCCTTTCCGCAAAAGCTAAGATCCTATCCAAGCTCATTCCACTATCCTCCTCTTATAAACGGGAATTTTAAGATGATTTTCACCCTTAAGATAGAAGGTTTATGAACAAATACGGAAGTTTGATTTTGGGCTTAGTTTTCCTTGCTCTGGGTATCTTCATAGGCTCTTTTGGCACAATTTACTTTAAGGGGAAAGCTGAAGGGGGATCGGAGGAAGTGCCGAAGGACGTATATAAAAAGGTTGGGGAGGTTTATATAACAAAGACGGATTTGGAGATGGCTTCCTCTATACCTCAGATCACCGCATCAAAGGAGGATATAGAGAAGGGGATCATAAAACTCGCCCTGTTTTACAACGAGGGAAAAAATTTGGGTTTGGATAAGGACAGTACGGTTAAGAGGTTAATGTACTGGGCGGAGAAGAACGTGGTTGCGGACGCCTTCTATAGGAAATATGTGCTTCCAAAGATAACGGTGGATACGACAGAGGTTATAAAGTTTATAAACGAGCATAAGGAAGAGTTTTCTACTGAAATTGCTATGCTTACGGTTTCTTTTCAGGATCCTAAACTTGCAGATACTTTAAAGAAACTTTTGAGGGACGGAAGTTATGCTGCGAACCTCATGCTTGAGGAATTCGCGAGGGGAGGGAAGATAGGGGTTCAGCCTACCGGTTATCAAAACTTGGGACTTGGAAGGTTCGCCCTAAGCGAAGAGGAATATGGCGCTTTAAGGGGCGCAAAGAAGGGGGATGTTATAGGGCCATTTCAGGTTGGACCGAACGTATTCGTGGTTGCGAAGGTGGTGGATATTAGAAAAACGAATATAAATAAGCTTGACCCACAGGTTAAAAGTATAATATACCAGTTCCTGCTTGAAAAGAGGCGCGTGGAGGTTGAAGATTCAGTTTTTTCCGCCCTTTCCGCTAAGTACAGGAGGTGAGGCATGTTATTTTTGCTTATTTCTCAGCTTGATACGGTTGATAGGATAGTGGCGGTGGTTGGAAATAGGGCGTTTTGGATGTCCGAGGTGGACGAGATAGCCTTAATATACGGGGGGGCTATGGGGATAACACCGGACAAACTCGGGGAGTTTAGGAAAGCGGTCCTTGAGGAACTTGTGAATATGGAGCTTTTATACCTAAAGGTGAGGCAAGATACAACCATAAAGGTTTCCGATCAAGAAATAAATCAAGCCCTTGATCAGCAAATAAACATTCTTATGGGAAACCTGAAAAAAGAGGAATTTGAGGAAAGGCTTAAGGAAGCCGGGCTTACGGTGGATTACCTTAGGGAGTATTATAGGGGTTTTGTGCAGAGAAACCTTTACATCCAAAAGTTTGTTGAGATGAAGATAAGACCGAACATAAAAGTCAGCGATGAGGAGGTTATGAACTTTTATAAAACTTACAAGGATTCCCTAAAACAGCCGGACGAGTATAAGATCGCGGTTATTTCCTTCATAGTTAAACCATCGGCGAGCGAGGAACAGGAATATTACCAAAGGGCGAAAAATATACACGAGAGGTTGAAGAAGGGGGAGGATTTCTCAAGGTTGGCAGTGCAGATGTCGGACGATAGGGAGAGCGCGCAAAGGGGTGGAAATTTAGGCGTGATACCCAAGAACGCATTACCACCGGATTTCATAAAGGAAATAGAAAAAACATCGGTGGGCGGGATCACGAAACCCTTAAGGGGACCTCAGGGTTATCATATCTTTAAAGTACTTGGGAAACAGGATGATTCATACCTTTTGGCTCATATATTGGTGAAAGTTAAACCCTCGCAAAGGGCAAAGAATAATGTTATGGCGCGGGCAAAGAGGGTGGCAAACTTGGCCAAAGCGGGGCAGGACTTCTCAAAGCTTGCTAGGACTTATTCCGAAGATCCAATAAGTAGGGAGAACGGAGGGGATATAGGTTGGGTGAGTGAAGTGGTTTTGCCCAAGAACCTCGCCGAAATCTTAAGAAACGCCAAGGTGGGTGATATAGTTGGACCAATCGAATCTCCCGATGGTTTAACGATAAATATTTTCAAGGTCCTTGATAAGAGGGAGGGTAAGGAGCCCACATACGAAGAAATTAGAAATGTGGTCTTGGGTAGGAAAATAGATGAGCAGTTAAAAAAGCTCGTAGAGGATGCAAAGAAGGAGTTTTATTACAAGATCAACCTATGAGGTTTGGGATATTAACCTTTGTAAGGAGGGCCTTATTAAACGGGGATGAATTTTGGGGTTTTAGGGATGGTTGGCAGGGTGTTGTAGTTTAATCCTTTGGAATACAGGGGCTTTATAAATTCTGCCCTTTCAACCTTGCAAGAAGTTGATGGTTTGGTGGTTATAGGGGGAAAGTGGTGTTCATACCAAAAACCATTGATAACGATATATGGGGTACGGAAAGTATAGGTTTTGATAATTACATTCAACTGCTGAATCCCAAAAGAGGGTTTTTGTGGTCCAGGTTATGGGGAGGCATACGGGTTGGATAGCCCTGTATTTGGGAATATCGGCGGGGGCGGATGTTATCGTAATACCCGAGTGCCAAATAGCGGAAGTCGTTGAAAACAGGAGGAGGAAGGGGAGAAAATTTAGTAAGGTATTCGGATCAGAAGGTTCAATAGGTTTGTTGAGGTAGGGTATGTCCTTAGGGGGGAAGCCCGAGCGCGTATGACAGGCTTATGGCACATACTATGGGAAATTTTGCTTATGAACTTTTATCAAAAGGTAAATTGGTTATGATGTCTTTGCCTTGGACGTTAGCCTTGAGGAATTCCTAAGGGTCAAAATATTTTTTGGATAATATGCTCCATTTATCTGAATTTTATTTTTCTTAAATCCCATTAATTTTTTCTTATGTGGATAATCGCCCTACTTCCCACCAGAGGTTCGGATTATGCTGTAAAGGTGGATACCGCTTTTTGGATCACGTTTTTCTTATCCCTCATCTTCTTTGTGATAATAAACTTCGCCCTTTTGGTGTTCATAATCAAGTACAGGAGAAAGAAGGGGGATGAAGAACCCGGAGCACCGATAAGCCACAACACACCCCTTGAGATCGTATAGACACTTATACCCACCATCCTTTTGTTCGTGATATTCTGGTTTGGATATAAAGCTTACGCCGAGATAAAATGGCCAAAAGAAAAACCTAAGTACGAGATCAGGATAACCGCGAGGCAGTGGGGTTGGACCGCGGAATATTCCGATGGGAAGAAGCTTATAACGGGAACAATAAAGGATGATAGATTCATCACCCCCAAGGATTTTCAGCCTATAATCTTCGTTCCCGCTGGGGAACCCGTACAGTTGATCCTAACCTCCCAGGATGTTATTCACAGCTTCTACGTACCGAAATTTAGGGTAAAATACGATGCGATCCCGGGAAGATATACGAAGATTTGGTTTCAGGCTGAAAGACCCGGAGAATACGAGGTTTTTTGCGCAGAATACTGCGGGGCTTGGCACTCAAGGATGCCTGCTAAGGTTGTAGCCCTTCCCCCCAAGCAATTTGAAAGGTTTATGATGATCCCCGCGGAAAAGTTTAACAATACGTTGGCAAGCATGCCCCTTGATTCCACTTACGCGGTTTTAAATCTCTCGGATAAAGAGTTTGAGGAGTGGTCCGGAGCGCAGGAGAAGCTCCTTTTAGTCATGTCTCCCGCGGATAGGGGGAAGGTTTTATCTCAAAGATTGTGTCAATCCTGTCATTCCTTTGATGGTTCTCCGGGGATAGGTCCGACTTGGAAGGGGTCGTTTGGTCGTACGGTGGAGCTTGCGGATGGTAGGAAGGTGGTTGCGGATGAGAACTATATTAGGGAATCTACACTTCAGCCTCAGGCGAAAATTGTTAAGGGCTTTCAGCCCGTTATGCCCTCCTTCCAGGGGCAATTGACCGAGGAACAAATTTCGGACATAATTGAATTTATAAAGACACTTAAATAAGGAGGTGCAAGATGGAGGCAAAGCTTCGGGAAATTGAAAGCAAAAGAACATACCTTGATGAAAAGGGGATAAGATCCTGGCTCTTTACCCTAGACCATAAGAGGATAGGGCTAATGTACCTATTCACGATCCTTATCTTCCTCCTCGTCGGGGGACTATTTGCCATAATCTTCAGGACGGAGCTCGCATTCCCCGGAAGGCAATTCTTATCACCCGAAGCCCACAACATTTTATTTACCCTACACGGGGCAATGCTCACCTTCCTCGTAATAATCCCACTAATACCCTCCGCCTTGGGTAACTTTTTCCTCCCAATAATGATCGGCGCAAGGGAAGTCGTATTTCCCAGGATAAACCTACTGAGCTATTGGCTTTTCTTTACTGGTGCCTTATTGTTGTTATTTTCCCTCCTTTTATACTCCCTACAGCGCAAACAAGGGCCTGAACGTCTTTATAGTATCCCTTGCGGTATTTATACTCGGCATGTCTTCAATTTTAACGGGTATGAATTTCATAGTGACCGTTCACAAGCTAAGGGCGCCGGGTATGACCTGGGGAAAACTTCCCCTCTTCGTTTGGGCTCTATACGCTACAAGCTTGGTTCAGCTCCTTGCGACCCCCGTTTTGGGTATAACTTTGCTCCTGCTTGGAATGGAGAATCTACTTGGTATAGGATTCTTCGATCCCGCAAAGGGTGGTGATCCCGTCCTATTCCAGCATCTCTTCTGGTTCTATTCGCATCCCGCGGTTTATATTATGATCCTACCTGCCTTTGGTGTGATCTCGGAGCTTGTATCCGTTCACAGTAGAAAACCCATATTCGGATATTGGTTTATAGCGGCATCTTCTTTGGCGATAGCCTTCATAGGTTTCATCGTTTGGGGACACCATATGTTCGTTGCGGGTATGTCTCCAATAGCGGACATTATATTCTCCTTCTTAACTTACCTTGTTGCCATACCTACCGCAGTGAAGATCTTCAACTGGACCGCAACATTGTACAAGGGCAAGATCTCATTTACAACACCTATGCTTTATGCCCTTGGCTTCATTTCCCTTTTCCTTATAGGAGGTTTAACGGGACTATTCCTGGCGAATTTGGGTACCGATATACATCTTCATGATACTTACTTTGTGGTTGGGCACTTCCATTATGTTATGGTTGGAGCGGCGGTATTTGCCTTCTTTGGCGCCCTGTTCCATTGGACACCCAAGATGTTCGGGAGGATGTATAATGAAAGGTGGGCAAAAATTGGTTGGTTCTTCAACTTCCTAGGTTTTAACCTCGCTTTCTTCCCTCAGTTCATTCTGGGAATACAAGGTATGCCCAGAAGGTACTGGGATTATCCGGCGGAGTTCCAAAGCTTGCATTTTGTTTCAACGATAGGGGCTTATTTAATAGCCTTAGGTGCCTTGATATCCCTTGCGGTCTTTATACACGCCATATTTAAGGGCGAAAAGGCGGAAGATAACCCTTGGGGTGGCAAATCCCTTGAATGGACTATACCTTCTCCTCCCCCGACCGAGAACTTTGAGAAAATACCCGTAGTCAAAGAGGGACCTTACGATTTTGTGAAACACTAAAAGGAGGTAAGATATGGAACAGGTTCTTGAGAAACAGCATGATGTTGAAGAAAAACACGCGGGCTTGGAAGGGGCAAAGATGGGGATGTGGCTCTTCCCTTTTACCGAGCTCCTTCTCTTCGGAGGACTATTCGCCGCTTATGCGGTTTTCCACACGATTTACTCGAAGGATTTTGAGATCGCCCACCATAATTTAAACAGAACCATAGGTTTTATAAACACCTTGATCCTTATTACAAGCTCTCTCACAATGGCGCTTTCGGTTTGGAGCGCCCAAACGAGTAGGAAAGGGCTATTAAACCTCTTCTTGCTTTTAACTATCCTTTTGGGAACGGCCTTTTTAGTGATAAAGTTGTCCGGTGGTATGTGCTACTACCCTACTTAAAACTTACGAAGCTTTAAAGGAGATAGGGGATCTAAAGGTGGGAAGGGATTACAGGGTTTTGGTTTATTCCTTTAATCACAAGAACACGGTTGAGGAGGCAAAACAAAAGTTCAACTCATATTCGCACTTCTTTGGTGAAAATGCTATATTTGCGATTGGGGATTCTCTTAACGTTCTGAAGCTCTCGGAGATCTTAGGTTTTAAGTACAAAAAGGTAAAGGAGGGTTTATATTCGCACCCAGTGGCGATATTTGTTACCACCCCCGACGGTAAAACCTCCCAGGTAATATACGACTTCGGCAAAATAAACCCGATGGACTTAAGGCTCTCACTTTTGGAAGCGTCAAAAGGTAAGATAGGGGAAAACAGGCTCATAAACAAGTTCCTTATGTACTGCTTTGAGTACGATTCCGCAAATAAAAGATACGAGCTTGTGGTTTGGAACTTAGTAAAGCTTTTTGGGATACTTAGCATAGGCATAATATTGGTCCTGTATGCATACATTTTCTTTAAGAGGGAGAAAAAAACATAGCCAAAGATAAAATAAGAGCAAAGGCTAACTGCGAAAAGACAAACACGGAATACTTACCTTTCCCGAAAACCCTATAAGACCAATACAAAACTGGTGCAATTTGGGAGAGGGAAACAGCGAAGGCCAAACCTATGTATCCGAAAAAAAAGGAAAGGATCGGTGCCAAGAAAAAATTTGTTATCGTTGATAAGACAAAACCCTCGTTTGCCAACCTCCTCTTAAATAGGGCAAAAAGGTAAGAAAGGAAAATAGAAGAATATACGAAGGCGGGCAACGAAGGTAGATAACCTAAAACCGCCAAATAAGTGTTCTCCGCATCAAGTAGGGTAAATTTCCCCCTAACGAACAAAAACCTTATTATCATTTCACCAAATATACCGAAAAGGATGACAAAGAACAAGGAAAAAATTGTGCTGAAAATTATGGACTTTTTGAGTTTTTGAAGTGCCCTACCCTCCTCTTCCGAGCTTTCCTTGGAGAGAACTGTGCCGAAGGATACCCCTATTAGTCCCTGGGGTAGCTGTATTAAGCGGAAGGCGTAATTTAAATAGGCTATGGAGCCCGTGGGTAAGAAGGAGGATATTACCGTGTTTATGAAGGTGGAGATTTGGAGGAAACCGCTGTTTAGGGATATTGAGAGCCAATTTTTGAAAAATTCTGGGATTGCAGGGTGCTTGAAGTTGGGTTTTTGGGGAAGTTCAAAGGTAAAGGGTAGAAGAAAGAGAAACTGCATAACGCATCCGACGAGGAAGGATAAAGCCCCAAGAATTGGGTACTTTGAAGCAAAAAAAATGGTTATTATCATGCCTAGGTTGAAAAATACGGGGGAGAAACCGGATATAAAAAACTTCCCCCTTGAATTTGCTATTCCCATCTGAAGGGCAGACGCGCTTATGAAGAGGAGGGAAGGGAACGTAAAGAGCATAGAACTCAAAGTAAAGGAGTATTTTTCGGGATCCTTTGAAAACCCCGGGGCTATTACGTTTAGTATAAATGGAGAAAAGAGCATTCCCAAGATCACCGCCATGGAGGTTGCGCCGATTATGATGTATATTAAGGACCAAAGTAATCCCTTGTCTTTCCACCTAACAAATATTGGAACGAAGGCGTTTTGAGATATTCCCTCCGCAAGGATACCCCTCAACATCGTTGGGATCCTTATTGCAACCACCACCGCGTCCGCGTATTGGGTTGAACCCAAAGAATAAGCAAAAACCATCTCCCTTAAGAAACCCAAAACCCTGCTTATTAGGGTTCCAAAGGCGAAGGATAAAGCGGATTTTAAACTCATAAAACGGAATGCAAAAGGAGGTATATGAAACTTGAAATTGGGTAAAGGAAGCTTCCTATTATGCTTATCGGTGAGATGATGGAGATGATGATCAAGATCCAAAGTACCCAAGAGAGCTTTGATTCAATATCGTAGTTTTGGTATAAGTTGGGGAATATTCCCTGAAGGATCCTCCAACCATCAAGGGGAGGGAGGGGTATTAGATTAAAAACCGCGAGGTATATGTTTATCCAAACGAAAGTATCAAGACCAATGGGATTTACGAAGTTTTGGGCAAAGACGCCAACCGATGCCAGAATTATGTTTGATAAGGGGCCGGCGAGGGCAACCATTGCGGTATTTAGGGGTGGGTTTTTGAAGTAGAAGGGGTTTACGGGGACGGGTTTTGCCCAACCGAACCCCACAAGGAGGACCATAAGGAAGCCGATGGGGTCGATATGAACGAGGGGGTTTAGGGATAATCTACCTTCATACTTTGCGGTGCGATCCCCCAACTTATAAGCCATCCAAGCGTGGGCGAATTCGTGGAAGGTTAGGGAAAGGATTAAAAAGGGGCTTATGGCCAGTCTTATTATCAGACTTTCCATAGAAGTTTGTATATCCTCTGCTCAAGTATTCCCAAAAGGGAATACGTTAGCCAGTAAAGAACTATGCCCGCGGGGAAGGTCAAAAATAGGAATACAAAGAGGAGGGATATTAAAATGGATATGCGCTTTGATTGGGGATCTACGTTAGGCTGTAAATAAACGTTTAGCACGCTCACGCCACCCATAATTATAGGAAGAACATAGTAAGGGTCCCTCGCGCTTAGGTCCTTTATCCAGAATATAAACTCCGCCCCCTTTAGCTCTATTGAGTTTTGCAGAACCTGGTATAGGGCGAAGAATATTGGAAGCTGTAAGAAGAGGGGGAGGCAACCGGAGAAGGGATTGAAACCCGCCTCCCTGTAAAGCTTCATGGTTTCCCACTGTAGCCTTTCCGGATCGTTCCTGTAAAGTTTCTGGATCTTTTCCAGCTTGGGCTTTAATTCCTGCATCTTTGCGGATGCTTTATACATATTAATTGAAAGGGGAGAGGTTAGGAGTTTTATAAAAAGCGCCAAGAGGATTATCGCAATCCCATAATTCTTCGTCAAACCCTCAAAAAACGTCAGGACCCAGTATATCGGCCAGGCGAGGAAGGTGGTCCAACCCCCTCCAAGGTCAAAGGCTTTTTCCATATTGGGTTCCATTGAAAGGAGCCTATTCTCCGCCGGACCAAAAAATACGAAAAATTCCTTGTCCCCTTTTGGATAGAGCCTTAAAGTTATCCTATCCCCGTCCTTGAAGGATACGACGAACCCCCTAAAATCCCAAACCGAAACCATATAGTACCTTGACCTTAAGCCTATCCACCTTACGCTATCGGTATAAAACTCTTGGTTGGCGTTTTGATAGTTAAACTTCTTTAATTTCCCATCAAGGTATTGCACGAAGAGCTCCTTCCTCTCGTGCTTTGGATCCTCCGTTATTGGGAGGGTTATCTGTAAGGGTCTTTCTTCCTTCAGGGTTATCTTCAGGCGGTAATTACCGAGATTCTCAAGGTTAAATATCTGCGTATCCCTTAAGGGTTTTATAATGTAGCCCGTTACCCTCGCCTTATGCCTTTTATCGTTTAAGCCGTAAATTGCGCCCGTATTCTCATCTATTAGGTATTCGTATCCGCCGGCTTTAAGGGTTATAAGGGGGGGTTCAGGGGAGGCCTTTATAACCGTTTCCTCCTTTTTTTCGGTTTGCTGTTTAAAGAGCTCTTCCCTTCTGGGCCTTAGGACAAAATAGTCCCAAAGGAGCAAAAAGGTCATTACGAAGATAAAATATAGGATTATACCCGTTGTTCTGTTCATCACCTATCAACGTCCCCAAAAACCGGATCTAAGGAACCCAAGATGGAAGTGGTATCCGCTATGTAATGTCCGAGTAATATATGCTGTATTGCCATGAGGTTTGAGTAAGATGGGGAGCGGAGTTTTACCCTCGCGGGTTGGGGCTTTCCGTCGGAATATATAAACGCCCCAAGCTCCCCCCTCGGGCTTTCAACTTTGGCGTAAACCCAAGTGTTCGGGGGAAGCTTTATACCCACGGGCGTCTTCACGGGCATACGGGAGCTTATGGGACCTGAGGGTAGCCCATCTATAACCTGTTCAATTATTTTGAGGGATTCAAAGAGTTCAAGGTACCTTACGGTGGCCCTTGAGAAGGCGTCTCCCCCCTCCAAAGTTATCACGTTGAACTGGAAATCGTTATATGAGGAGTATCCGTCCGCTTTCCTGACGTCGTATGGCACACCGCTTGCCCTTAACGTGGGTCCGGATGCCCCTATTCTCAGGGCCAAATCCTTCGGTAAAACACCAACATTCACCGTCCTCGCTTTGAATATTGAGTTAGTTAAGAAAGGTTCATAATCCTCAAAGGACTTCCTTAGATACTTAACGGTTTCCTTGACTTTCCTGTCAAAACCTGCAGGGACGTCGTACCTTACCCCACCTATAAAGACGAAGTTGGGATGGAACCTTGAACCCGTAAGGATCTCTTTAAGGTCCAAAAGTTTTTCCCTATCCCTAAAACAGAACATGGCTAAATTTGTGCCACCCCCAAACGCCCCACCGAGGTCAAGCCCGTAAGTTCCTATCGCCACAAGGTGGGATGTGATCCTCTCTATCTCCGATAGTAAAACCCTAAGGTATTGAGCCCTTTTCGGCACCTCTATTCCCGCCCCTTTTTCCACCGCCAAAACGAAAGCTAAGGCGTTTAGTGATGGGGCAAGGTAATCGTTCCTTTCAAGGATTGGAGGAATATTGTCGTACCCCCTATACTCGCAGAGCTTTTCAACCCCCCTGTGAAGATAACCTATTACGGGCTCAACCTTAAGGATCTTTTCCCCTTCAAGGTGTAAGATCAACCTTAGGACCCCATGCGTTGATGGGTGCTGGGGTCCCATATTTAGCACAAGCTCCTCCGTCCTTACGGTCATAAGCGGAAATTATACCGCTGTTGTGTTCCCCCTTAAAATAAGCATAATGGGATTTAGAATATATTTGGCTCACCCTAGGGGTTTCTGCGCAGGGGTGGATAGGGCTATAGAGATCGTGGAAAGGGCTTTGAAGCTTTTCGGGAAACCCGTATATGTGAGGCACGCGATCGTTCATAACAGGTACGTGGTGAGGGATTTGGAGCAAAAAGGGGCGATGTTCGTTGAGGATATAAACGAGATCCCGGAGGGCTCAATAGTGATCTTCTCCGCGCACGGCGTGTCCCCTAAGGTTAGGGAGGAGGCTTTGAGGAGAAATTTGAAGGTTATAGACGCGACATGCCCGCTTGTACATAAGGTTCATAAAGAGGTTAGGAAGTTCGCCCAGGAGGGATACACGATAATCTTGGTTGGTCATAGGGGACACGTGGAGGTGGAGGGTACGATGGGGGAGGCACCCGATAAGGTGATATTGGTTGAAAGCCTTGAGGATGCACAGGAGGTTGAAGTTCCCGACCCCAACAAGGTGGCGCTAACAACGCAAACAACACTTTCCGTAGATGATACGAGGGAGATAATAGAAGTTTTAAAGAGGAGATTTCCTAATATCGTTCTACCAAAGACCGAAGATATTTGTTATGCCACACAAAACCGTCAGGATGCGGTGAAGAAACTCGCGAAGATTTCGGATTTGGTTTTGGTAATAGGCTCAAAGGAGAGCTCCAATTCAAACAGGCTTAGGGAGGTGGCGGAAAAAAACGGGGCAAGGGCATTCTTAATAGAGGATGAGAGCTATATAGAGGAAAGTTGGCTTGAAAACGTTAAGGCGGTGGGTGTAACATCAGGGGCATCAACTCCTGAGGTTTTGGTTAGGAGGGTGGTTTGGAGGCTTTTGGAGATGGGTGGGGAATTTGTGGAGGAGTTGGACGGAATTAAGGAAAACGTAAAATTTGCCCTACCAGAGGAGGTAAGGGTTTGAGGTTTAGCTTTATAGTTAATCCAGTATCAAGGTCAGGTTTAAAGGTCTTCAGAGAGTTTTCCAAGATCCTTGAAGAGCATGGGTATCAGTACGAATATTTCATAACCGAGAGGAGGGGGCATGCGAGAGAGCTGGTAAGGGAAATTAAAGGGGATGTTATTTTAGTCGCGGGAGGGGATGGGACGTTAAACGAGGTGGTAAACGGGGTGATAGAAAACAAAATAGATATTCTTATTGCTCCCATATTCGGTGGGACGGGTTGCGATGTTGCGAGGAGCTTAAACGTTAAAAGGGATCCAAGGGAAAGGGTTTTGGAAATTCTTAAGGGGGAGATAAAGGAGGTTCATCCGGTTTTGCTTAAAACTTCCGAGGGTTTTAGGTACTTCGTGGGGGTTTCGGATGTGGGATTTGGGGCGGAGGTCGCCTACAGATTTGATGGTTTGAGGAGGTTTGGGAGGTTCGGCTATGCCATAGGCGTCTTGAATACCCTTTACGAGTTAAAACCCATATTCGTAGAAATGGAAGTTGGGGAAATAAATTACAAAGGATATACGATCCTTATAGCCTTCGCTAATTCGCCGTATTTTGGAGGTGGGATGAAGATTTCCCCTAATTCAAGCATCACTGGGGATACGAGGGTGATAGTCGTTGAATACGCTCCCAAATGGAAGTTCGTTTATTATTTTCCAAAGGTTTATTCCGGGAAACATATAAATTTGAGGGAGGTTAAAGAGTTTGAGGCGGAAAAATTGAAGGTTTTTACTGGAGGGATCCCAGTTGAATGCGAGGGGGAATTTGCGGGTTATACCCCCGCGCACTACGAGGTTAGGAGGGATATAACCATAAAGTTTTTGTGATCACTTAGCTTTTCCGGGTCTTATTGGGCTTCCCCTCCTTTCATACTCCTTGTTTATATAATCGTAAATCTGGTTGTAATATTCCTCGGACTTTTTTGTGCTGTCGGAAAGTTCCTTCGCCATCTCCCTCAACCTCTTTATTTCCAACCTCAAGCTATCCACCTCCCTCTCCAACCTTTCCACCCTCCTTACGTACTCCTTTGGCACCGTTGAACAGGATAATAGAACAAAAGAAAATAAAACCCACCTTTTCATTTCGGAATTTTAAGGTTGCCTTAAATAACCCCGGGCGAACTCCTCCCCCGTTATAACCCTCCTCCCCTCCACCTGAATTTTGAGGATCTCCACGCACCCGTCCGAACATCCCAAAATCAGCTTCCTTTCCCTTTTATCGTAAAATATTTCTCCGATCTCACGTTCCCTTTCGCGAAAAATTGGCCTTGCATGCAGGATCTTTAAATTTTTCCCCTTCCATATATACCTAGCACCGGGCTTCGGGGAAAGTCCGTTTATCTTTCCCACCGTCCTTTTTACCCCTTCCTCGGGCCTTACGAACTCCTCCTCAGGCTTTATTTTTGGGGCGTAAGAAACTTCCCCAACTTGCTCCTTAAATTCTCTGAACCCCTCAAGGATCATAAGCGCAGATCTATAAAGCATCTCCGCACCGATCTTTGCCACCTTTGGTATCACATTCCCCTTTGTTTCTTCGCATGGATTTATGGGGATTTTATCCTGTAAGACTATCTTTCCCTCGTCTATCCTTTCCGTCATAACGAAAACCGTCAAACCTAAAATATCCTCGCAGTTGAAGAAAGCCCTCTCAATTGGGGATGCTCCCCTGTATTTGGGCAACAAAGATGGGTGAAAGCATAGGGGGAAAAGCTTTGGGATCTCCAAAACCTCTTTTGGTAATTTTCCCCCGTAATCCGCGAGCATAATGAAATCCGGCTCAATTTCTTTCAGTTCCTTTAAAAAACCTTCATCCGCCAAGGATAGGGGTGTCAAAACCTCAATTCCAACCTCCAAAGCAAGCTCCTTCACGGGTGTCGCCTGAAGCCTTTTACCCCTACCCTTCGGGGCATCGGGTTTCGTAACCACCAAAATTGGTTTAACGAAGTTTAAAAGGTTTTTCAGAACCTCCCTTGAAACTTCACCCCCTCCAAAATATACGACTTTCAAGTGGGAATTTTAAGTGGGAAAACCCCCTTACAATAAACGTCTATGGCAATAGTTAGGAAGTCTTCCGCGATTTGGAAAGGTGTTTTGAGGGATGGGGAAGGAAGGATGGTGGTGGGAAGAGGGTACTTTGAGGGGCCTTTTACTTTTGCTTCAAGGTTTGAAAGCGGTGAGGGAACTAACCCGGAGGAGCTTATAGGTGCTGCGCATGCGGGTTGCTTTAGTATGGCCCTATCTTCAACTTTGGAAAAGGCGGGATACAAACCCGTTGAAATACATACCGAGGCGGAGGTAATAATGGAGATGAAGGAAGAAGGACCGAGAATAACGAAGATAGTTTTACACACAAAGGCAAGGGTTGAGGGGATAGATAGGGATACCTTCCTGAAACTTGCGGAGCAGGCGAAAAATAATTGCCCGGTTTCGGTTGCATTAAGGGGGGTTGGTGAGATAGTTCTGGAGGCAGAACTCCTTTAATGGATGTATATATAATAGGGGCACCGTTTACGGGAAAAAGCACCCTTTTGGAGAGGCTTACGGGTGGAAAAGGTGTGGGGTCTTTGAAATTGAACGATGAGAGGTTTGAGGCTTTGGTTGATTTTTTCAAACCAAAGAAGATTACGCCACCTTACATAAATTTGCACGATAATCCTAAAAACTTGGCGAAGGCGGATGCCTTGGTAGAGGTCGTCGGTGGCTTAACGGAAAACTTCACCTCCTTCGTTGATACTACTTTGAACTTCCTCAGCTTTGAAGCCGAAGTTTTACTCTCAAACATAAAAAAGCTGGAAAAGAGGGGGGAGGAAAAAACTTTAAGGATCCTGAAAAAAGCGTACGATGCGGTTTCAGGGGGGATCCCTTTGTTCTCGTTGGGTCTTGATGAGGAGGAGGTAAAAGTCCTGAGGGGGTACGGCCTTCCTTCCCTAAAGCCCAGACTTATAATCCTAAACAAAACAAGGGAATCAAATATAGGGGAGGAGGTATATTCGGAGCTTAGAACCCAGAACCTTCCGTATCTGGAGATGAACATATTGGAGGACAACCCGGAGGAGATGGGAAGGAAAATCTTCCTGAAGATCTTGGAAATAACGGGTATGATAGTTTTCTTTACCCCTTCGGAGAAGGAGGTTAGGGGTTGGCTTTTGGAGAGGGGAGCGACCGTGGTTGAGGCTGCGGGAAAGATCCACAACGACTTTGCCAGGACCTTCGTGAAAGCGGAGGTTATAGATTGGGAGAGCTTAATAAAGGGTGGGGGGTGGAAAGGGGCAAAGGAGAAAAACCTTATACGCCTTGAGGGAAAGGATTACATAGTTAAGGATGGGGATTGTATATACATAAGGGCTTCCGCAATAAAATCCTAAATTATGCTCGGGATCCTCATCTTGGAGATCCACCTACCCTTCGTAAGATCCCTTAAAGAAAAGAGGAAGTATATCAGCGTTCTTAGGGCTATTTCAAAGGATTTTAGTGCCGCATTTTCGGAGCTTAATCATCACGACGAATGGCAGATAGCAACGGTGGCCTTCGTTGTGGTTGGGAACAACGGTGGGGTTTTAGATTCGGTTTTGGAGAGGATAATAGATAGGGTTGATGAGGAGTTTGAAATTTTGGGCATAAAGAAGAGCATTGAACCCATCTCATTTGATATAATCTGATCACCTTATCCTTATTAGGTTTCCCAAGTAAAAACCCAAACCCGTCCTGTGGTTATAAACCAATGCCGGGAAAAAGTCCCCGATTGACAAAAATATGGGAAATCCGAAACCCAAGGAATACCCAAATTCACCGTCCAAAAAACCGAGATCTAGGAAGGGTGATGTTCCAAGTCCCCCATCCAAAAACCTTGATAAAAATGGGATCCTATTTAAAAGCAAAAATCTGGGCTCAAGGGAAAATATTACCCTCTCCCTCCCCAATATCCTCTCCGTTGGTATGTCTCCCCTAAGGGCGTCGTCCGTACCTATGAAGTTCGGCATAAAGTAAAACCTCTCTTCCCCAAAAACCCTTGAATAACCGAAATACGCGGAAAGTGTAAAATTGCCGAAGGTTTTATAAAATTCACCTTGAAGGTCAAATCTTCTGAGAACAAAATTTCCGAAGTTTTCGGATAATTTCCCCCTAAGGGCGTACCCCTTCCTCGGGTAGTTTAGCCAATCCCTCTTATCCCTCGTTAAGGTGTATTTGTAAGCGAAAAATTTATCCGCATAGTTATAAGAGTAAAGTCCCACGGAGATATCCGTCCTTAGGTTCTCGGCGATGTTTTCGGAAAAATACCCTTCCACCCAATCCCTGTGTATATTCTCCCTATAAATCGAGCTCTTGTAATCGTTGCTCCCAATGGAAAAACCGTATGACCTTTTCAGGAACCTGTACCTTGGGGATTGCCAGCCGAACTCCCAACCCTTACGGGCACCCAAGGTGAAATAAACATAAAGGTTTTCGCCGTATCCCCTGAAGTTGCTGTGATATAAACCCATACCCAAAGTTAGCCCCTCGCTGAAACTATAGTTTATTATCGGGGAAGGCCAGATGTACCAATACTCCTTCAGCCTTACGAGGAGGGTATCGCCAAGTGTATCAACCTCCACCTTCAAAAATAGCCCGGTTTCCTCCAACCTTCTCTTTACGTTTAAGGTATCCACGCACAGGCATTCCCCAAGTTCAAGGATCCTATATATAAACTCCGTTTTTGTTTGCCCGTTTCCAATTACCTTGACGAAAAAGGAAAGGAGTATTATCATACGAGCTCTACGGGGCAAGGGAATTTTAGGGCGGAGATGAGCTCCGGATATTTTTCCCCCTTTCCCGTCAAAAACACTTTTATTTTTCCACCCGACCCCAAACCTTTGAAACTCCGCGCGAAGTGTTCCGCAAAAAGCTCGGATATATCAAGGATCCCCAAGTTTGGCTTTATCTTCCTTATTGCTCCCTTCAAAACGGTATAGTGCGTACAGGCTAAAATTAAAAAATCAAAACCTTCGGGTAGGATTTCCTTAAGGTATTCCTCCACCTCCCCTCCCTCCCAAATCCCCATCTCCACAAATTGGGCGAGTTTTGGTGTGGCAAGGGCGCTAACACCGAGTTTCCTTTGATAAAATCCCGATTCAACCGTCCTTTTAGTCCCTATGATAAGGGAATTTTTTGGAACTTGAAATCCTTCCAAAAAATCCGTTATCAGGATAACGGGCCTTTCAAACTCCTTTCTTAAATTTTCCCCAACTATGGTTGATAAGGTATTGCACGCGACCACCACAACATCAACACCCCTTTCAAAGAGATAGCTTATACCCCTTCTCCCTATCTCAAATAGTTCCTCCTTTTCCTTATCGCCATATGGGAAATTCGCCGTATCCGCTAAATATAAAACATCAAAACATCCCACCCTCTCCACTATCTCCCTTAGGGTTATTAACCCACCTATCCCGGAATCGTAAAATCCGAACTTCAAGGCAGTTTTAACAGTATATTTACTGGACCCTCATTTTCGGAAAAGACCAGCATACTATCCCTAAAAACTCCAGTTTTTGTGGGCACCCTTCGTGATAATATCTCCGCCAATTTATCAAACAGGATGGATGCGAGGTCAACCTTTAAGGCGTTGTCAAAGGAAGGCCTGTTACCCTTCCTTGCATCTCCCGCCAAGGTGAAGTTGGGAACAAGGAGAACCTCCCCACCAACATCAAACACCGAAAGGTTCATCTTACCCCTTTCATCCTCAAAGATCCTCAAGTTTGATATCTTTACCGCGCACTTTTCTAAGAAACCCTCATTATCATCCGCCTCAAACCCCACATATACCAAAATTCCTCTACCTATCTCCTCCCTCTTTCCCGAAGAGCATAAAACCCACGCCCTCTTTACCCTCTGTATCAAGCATATCACTTCTTGTTCCCCTTTGGCTTCACGACGAAATAAACGGATCTCTCCTCCACGTTTATCTTCCCCTCCAGAGTTGCAACATCTTCAAGGAGCTCCAAAACCCTCTTAGCCAGATCCTCCGCAAGGTGCGCGTACAGGGCCTGCCTTCCCTTCATCTTTATATCCACCCTCACCTTATCCCCATCCTCAAGGAATTCTTTTATCTTCTTTATCTTCACCATAAGGTCGTGCTCACCTATGTTTGGAGACATCTCTATTTCCCTAGTCGTGGAGGTCTTTGATTTTTTCTTGTCCTTCTTCTTTTGCTGATATAAGAATTTACCGTAATCCATTATCTTTACCACGGGGGGATTTGCGTTGGGCGCAACCTCCACCAGATCAAGCCCATACTCGTTCGCCAAGCTCAAAGCCTCCTTAACGCTCATCACACCAAGATTATCACCGTTGGGTCCTATCACCTGGACCCTAGGCGCCTTTATTTGTTCATTTACCCTGTAGTTCAACCCTTCACCTCCTTTCTTTTTCAAAGTAATCCATAATACCCATGGCTATCGCCCTTGCGAGCTTCATCTGGTATTCCTCGCTCGCCAACATTTTTGCCTCCTCGGGATTAGACAAAAACCCGAGCTCTATTAAAACCGAGGGGGCACTAACCCACCTTAGAACATAAAAGTTCGCCTGCTTTAGCCCCCTATCTTCCGTAAGCTTAAGCTCAAGCGCCCTTTGGTGTATAAAACTCGCAAGCTTATAGGACTGTTCTAAGAGAAAGGTCTGTATCATATCGCCCAATATCACACCCAATTCATCCTTGGGGTTAAAATTCCCAAGATCGTACCTTATTGCGGAGTTTTCCAAAAGTGCCACCGCCCTCTCCTCGGTTGTTCTGCTCTCAGAAAAGAAGTAAGTTTCAAAACCCCTTGCGGATCCCCCTCTATCAAAATTAGTGTGGATGCTTACGAAGATGCTGGCGGAATTTTTGTTCGCTATCCTAGCCCTGGTTGAAAGGGGCACATATTCGTCCCCCTCCCTCGTTAGGATCACGTTATACCCCCGCTCCCTTAGGATTTTTGCCACCTTAAGGGCAACTTGCAAATTTATATCCTTCTCCTTATAACCGTTCGCCACAGCCCCCGGGTCCTTCCCCCCATGCCCGGGATCTATAACTATTGTGGGAACCTTGCCCTTTTTCTTCGGAACCCTTAAAGGGAGGATCTTCAACGTTAGCTTACCTTTAATTTCCTCTTTTAAAATTTTACCCGCTCCGAAACCAAGATGCACCGAAAACCTCGTCTTATCGGAAGTGTGTAAAATATCAACGAAGCTTACAAACCTCCCATCCCCCGCAACCTTCCTATACTTCCCGTAAAGCCCATCAACAACAATAACAACGCTATCCTCGTAAGTTTGAACTTCAAATCCACTTCCCCCCTCTATGCTTATAACGTAATTCGTATCTTTCCTTCCCATAATAAAACGTTTTATCGTGGGTTTTCCCTTAAAGAGGATTTCCCTTTCGTAATCCCAAAATACCGTAAGCCCCAAGTTAAAGAGGACGGGCGCAAGCTCTTCCCCCTTAAATTTCACACCGTTTTTCTTGCTTAAAGTTAGGGGAAAGGGAACACCCTTCACAAAAGCCAAACCCGTATCGGTTACCACCGCGCTATCCTTCCCGTAAATCAACCTACTTTTCCTATATTTAACACCTAATCCCTTTAGATCCTCGATGCTAACCCAAGCGCCCGCCAGAAGCAGGGAAATCATACCTCGTAATGCACCCTCTTTTCTATAAATATCTTCTGTAAGGCGGTGAGTAGCCCAACCACAGCAAGGAGGGCTATAGCCACCGCGGAAGCATACCCAATGTTAAAGTCCTCTATGCCTTTTTGATAGAGGTAATATACGATGACGTTTGTGGTTCCTAGGGGGGAACCAGGCGGGGGACCCGTCATTATCCAAACGGGTGCAAAGACCTGAAAGGATGAAATAAAGCTCGTAAGATATACGTAAAATAAGTATGGGGAAAGGAGGGGTAGGGTTATGTCCTTGAAAACCGTCAGGGGTTTTGCCCCGTCTATCTCAGCCGCCTCATATACCGACCTATCTATTGACTTCAAGCCCGCATAAAGGACTATCGTGTTATATCCGAAGCTCTTCCAAACCGACATTACTACGACGGAAAACAATGCCAAGGATGGACCGTGTCCGAAGAATATCCCCCTGTACTCCTGAAGCCATTTTAATCCCTCTAAACCGAACAAGCTCAAAAGGTAATTCAGGAAGCCGGCGGAAGGGTTATAGATCCACTTCCAAACCACCGAAGCGGGTATGAGGGAAATTACCACGGGCATAAAAACCAAAAACTTTAGGAAACCCGAAACCCTTGAATTTGCCATTGCTAAAGCGGTGATGAGGGAAATTACTATACTTAATGTGATGCTAAGGAGGGAGTACCAAAAGGTGTTTATCAGCGCCTGATAGAAGAAGGGATCCTGAAGTAGGGTTATGTAGTTTTTCAGTCCCACCCACTTCTCAAACCCAACCAAACCCCATTTCTGAAAGGAATTAACGAAAACCATCAAAGTGGGTATGAGCTTAAAGGTAAAAATTATCAAAAGGGCGGGTAGAAGGAACAAAATGGCTACCATATTCTTAACCTCTCGTACTTAGCCCTAAGGTATATTGCTATGAAGTTTAGGGAGAAAACCAAGATTAGAAGGACTATTATACCAGCCGCGGCGTTTGAGGCAAACTCCTTTTGGGGCCTTGATATCCAGTTGAAGATCTGGATAGGCAAAACGGTGAAGGGATCAAGGATGCTTTCTGGCAGGAATGCTATAAAGGTTAGGGCGCCTATGGTTATTAAGGGAGCACTTTCCCCCAGAGCCCTTGATATTGCTAGAATAAAGCCCGTGAGGATCCCAGGCATAGCCGCGGGTAGAACCTGATAAAACACCGTTTGCCACTTACTCGCACCCAAGGCATAAGAAGCCTCCCTTATGCTTTCTGGAACCGCCCTTATCGCTTCCCTCGTGGATATAACTATTATAGGAAGGACGAGGAGGGATAAGGTTAGGGCGCCCGCTATTATGCTCCTTCCCAAACCCATAAACCTTACGAAAACCTCAAGGCCCAAGAGACCATAAATTATCGATGGAACCCCCGCGAGGTTTGATATGTTTATATCAAGGATCTCGGTAAAAATGTTCCTCTTTGCGTACTCCTCCATATATACCCCCGTCAGAACACCTAAGGGGAAGGAGATTAGGGCGGTTAGGGAACCCACCCATAGGGAACCTACCAATGCGGGCAATATCCCAGAATTTTCCGCTATCCTTGAAGGGTAAGAGGTCAAAAACCTTATATTCAACCTCGGGAGGGCATCAAGAAAAACGTCTATAACCAAAACCGCCAAAACACCCAAAGCCGTATAAGCAAAAATTACCCCCAGCCACATTAGAAGTTTATCCTCGAGCTTCCTCAAGGAAGGTATTATAAAGTCGTTTTCATCCGTAGAATTGTCATTTAATGGAAGTTTTGCTCTTTGTCTATTTTGCCCTGCTTCTATTTTTTACCCTTGTAAGCTTTAGGTACTTGTACCTGATCGTGGGTTTTTTTAACAACAGGAAGTTTTGGTCCCTTAAAACCCCACCCTTGAGGAGGTACCCGAAGGTTTGCGTTCAGCTTCCCGTTTACAATGAACCCTTTGTGGTTGAAAGGGCAATAAGATCCTCCGCAAAATTAATCTGGCCCAAGGATAAGCTTGAAATCCAGGTTCTTGACGATTCAAACGACGAAACATTCGCGATAGCAAGTGCGGTTATAAGCGAGCTTTCCAAGGAAGGTATAAATATAAGGCACATAAGGAGGGGGAACAGGGAGGGCTTTAAGGCGGGGGCGCTAAGGTATGGTATGGAGCTTACGGATGCGGAATACTTTGCCATATTTGATGCGGACTTTATTCCCCCCGAGGATTTCCTGTTAAGGACCATACCGTTTTTGGAAAGGGATCCGAAATTAGGAGGAGTTCAAACGAGGTGGGATTTTATAAACGGGGATGATAATTTGTTCACCAAGGCACAAAGGTTTATGCTGAATTTACATTTTGTTTTGGAGCAGTTCGTAAGGAGCAGGGAAAACCTTTGGTTAAACTTCAACGGCACCGCTGGGGTTTTGAAGAGGTCGGCGGTAGAATGGGTTGGTGGATGGGAAGCCGATACATTAACCGAGGACACGGATCTCTCTTTCAGGCTTTACAAAAAGGGTTATAAGATCCTTTACCTTCCCGATATAACTTGCAAATCCGAGCTTCCCGATTCCCCGGTTGCCTTTAAGGCCCAGCAGAGGAGGTGGGCAAAGGGAGGGGCGCAGGTTTTCAGGAAGTATTGGAGGGAACTTTTAAATTCTAACATGCCAATTTCTTGGAAGCTGGAATTTTTGTTTCAAAGTGCGGGGAACCTTGGGTACCCGTTGGGTATTCTCCTTATGAGCCTATTACCCTTCGTCCTTTACGCGAAGTTTAAGGGTTATTATCCCGAGCTCTTCCTCCTTATGGGGATCCTCGCCATCTTTGATATTTTTGTGGTTTGGCTTGCCTTTGCTATAGCAAACTTTTATTACAGGAAGGATATCTCCGAGATCGCATTCTTGCCCTTGGGTATGGCTTTGGTGGGCGCCTTAACGATAAACAATACCATATCGTTCTTTGAGGGTTTAAGGGGGGAGAAGGGAACGTTTGAGAGGACACCAAAGGCGGGGGACAAGGGCGTTATTATAAATGACGTGGGGAAGAAACTTGAAATTTCAAAGCTTGAGATTTTATGGGGTCTATATTTGGTATTCGTTTCAATTTTGAGCGTATTTTTAAACCAGCTTATTTTGGGTTTTGTCCTTGGGGTTTCGGGATTTGGGCTCCTTTGGCTCGGAAGCTCCAGCTATTTGCAGATCCTCGGGTACGAAGCCTTTGATCTCGTCCTTGACGAGGAGACCGAAGCTTGACATAACAAACCATTGGAAGTTTGGGTATAAAAAGGACCCAGTCGTCAAACCCCCAACGAAGGAGAAAACAGCGGAAGAAATGAAAACCCACTTTTTCTCACTTTTTGATCTGAAGATCAGAAATATTACCATCAGCGTCCAAACGGAAAACAGTAAGGCTCCCAATATCCCGTAATCAAACAGGAAGACGAGGAAGAGGTTATGCAAAAAGATCCCCATGGGCTTTCCGATTATACTTACACCAAAGAACATTTCAATGGGATTAAGGGATAAAAACCTTTGAAGTCCCAAGAGCCATATTTGCACCCTCCCGTTGAAGGATTCCGGATCCGTACCCAACCCCCTTTCGGAGAACCTTAATGTTATCTCATCAAGGTTATAGAGGGCATAAATAACCGCGAATAGCAATGCTAGCTTTGAGAATTTGCCACCCATTAGGGCGGTTAATAGTATGGTTAAGAAGGCGCTCGTCCAAAGGGCGCGGGTGTAAGTTTTGTAAAGGAGATAGCTTGAAAGGAGGAAGAGGATAAGTTCAAGAATGGATAGCCTTTTGTTTAGTCTGTAAAGGAGGAAGGACCACATTGGAACGAGCTCAAAACCGAAGGCGGTGGCATCATAATAAACCGCCCTAAGCCTTCTCAGCTCCTCCTCGTGGAAGGCGTTGGGTATAAAACCCATGAGGGAAAGGAAACCCATAACGGTAGGGAAGATTCCCGAGAGGATGAAGGCGATCTCAAGGGCCCTCTCCTCGTCCTTTCCCGTTTCCCTTGCTAACCAATAAAAACCCCAACCAGAGAGGAGCCTAAAGGTGGATTCAAGGGTGGGAATGCCTGGAGCAAAGAGGAGGGGGGCGGGTAAAAGGAGGAGGAAGAGGAAATTTATATAATCAAACGGGGTTAAAGGTTGGGTGATCCTCCTTTTTACGAACATGTAAGAGAACCAAACCAAAACCGCATAAGCGGAAACCATCTGCGTGATCTTGAGGGGGCCTATTTGAAAGTCGTAGAAGGCATCTATGACGGGTTTGAAAATGTTTAAAATTATGTAAGCATAAAAGGGATAAATGAAGGTGAGTATGGCTATCAGGGAAAATAGAAGAAGGGCAAAGCTTCTTAGAAAGCCAATATTTACCAAGAGAAGGGTAAAAAGGGCCGCCAAAGCAGAGGGTAATATTACCCAGATCAAGATACCTTTCTGATCCCCTTATCGGATATTATAAAATCCACAAGATCGGGAGGGGTTATATCAAAGGCGAAATAAAGATAATCCTCCCTTGGGATGTCCTGTCTTTTCTCAATTTCAATTTTGTCGGAGTATGGGTTTTCGTCAAAGGTGGTTGAGGGGGCCGCGACGACAAAGGGCACCTTGTAATATCTACACGCGAGGGCTATTGATAATGTCCCTATTTTGTTGAATACGAAGAGGTCCTTAGTTATTCTATCCGCCCCCACTATGGCAATATCCACCATCCCCCTCGATATTAAGAATGGGATGTGGTTGTCGGGAACGACCTTGTAAGGGATCCCCTCAAGCCTTAGCTCGTAGGCGGTTAGCCTCGCACCTTGAAGGTAAGGGGAGGTTTCCCCAACATAAACCTCCTCAATCAAGCCGTTTCTGTGGGCGAGCTTTATTATCCCCAAGGCGGTTCCAAGCCCCACCGTCGCCAATGATCCAGTATTGCAATAAGTCAAAACCCTCTTTTTCCTATCAAAAAGTAGCAAACCGTACTTAGCTATTTTCTCGTTTATTTCCCTCTCCCTATTCTCAACTGCCCTCGCGAAGTTATACAGATCTTCCGGCTTTCCCCCATTTTCTATTATTGGCCTTACCTCATCCAAGATCTTATGCAAATTTACCCCCGTTGGGCGAGAATTCCTCAAAGCCTCCCATGCTCGCATCAAACTCTCCGGTTCCCTTAAGGAATGTATATATAGGCAGTATGCGGAGAAGACCGCAATTATTGGGGCACCCCTTATCGCCATCTCTTTTATTACCCTTGCCCCCTCAAATCCGTTATGAACCCTTATCCAAACCTCCCTTTCCGGCAAAAACCTCTGATCAAGGATCTCAAGGTGATCACCAACAAGTTTAAAGGGTTCCACTAAAATTCCACTTCGCTCAAATAAACCTTACCTTCCGATTCCACCAAAATAACCGTCGGAAACGGCCCTATACCCCTTGTCGGAATATGCTCGGGGTCCTCCACTTTATTCAGGTTTATCTCTATCCTATGCTTGCCGGGGTTGTACTTTAATACTTTCTGCCAATATTCACCATCCTTCCAGAACCTCAAAGTCACCCTTATTTCCTTATCAGACTTGGCATAGAAACTGAAGGACCTGTACTCCGCGGGTAAAGTTTTATAAGCCTCCCCATCCGCAACAAAATACTTACCCTTTAAGCTTAAGGGTCCATTTGCGGAGATCCACGCCAAAACGAACATCATACCTCACCTCCTTATCACTTTATAAGTTTTATTACCCTCCTTGACGATGTAAATCCCCTTGGGTAATTTTTCGATATCCTCCCCCACAAATTTCCCATCTACCGAGTATATTTTTTTACCCTTTCCCTCAAAATCCAATTTTTCCGCAAAATTTGTTGATGGTAGGGGAGCGTAGGCAAACCAAATGTGCCAATAGTTCCTTCCCCCGACTACGATCCTGTTATCCGACCAAGCGACGTATACGAAATTGCTGTCCGCCCAGGCATCTATATAGTGTCCTGGCCAGCAATCGTTCGTGTAATCCACCCCTCCTACACCACCGCAACCGCTCCTTTCAACAAAGGGAAAATATGTATCAGAAACCCTTATGGAGGGGGACCACGTTATTCCACCGTCGCTGGAGTAGGAATAATAAAGTCCCCAGAGTCCGTATCCCGCCCTATTGTCGTACCAGAAGGCATGTAAGCCACCATAAGGATCCGCAGCCAAAGCTGGCATATATTCCGCTACGGATGATGGGTTTGAGGTGATCCTTATTGGGGAAGACCAGGTTGCCCCTCCATTTGTGGATCTAACGAAGGAAACCTTTAAGTCGCTCAATGATCCGGACATATATATTATCCCGATGTTGCCCTTTCCCCATGCGACTGGTTGATAACCCACGGGATACGGGTTTGGCGCGATATCCCGCGTCATACAGGCCGCGTTGGTGGGGGAGGACCAAACCGCCCCATTCGTGCTCCTTGAAACGTAAAGGTATATGCAGGAGCCCGAGGACCTCCACCATATCGCGTAAAACAGGGAATCGTCAGCCGTTGCCATTGGGACCCCACCCGTGGAATAGACCGCGGTCCTGTTCCAGGTTGTCCCGTTGTCGTAAGAGTAAGCGGAGTATATTCTTGATGATGTGCAGAAATTGGCATATATTATCACCAAAGTATCCCTTCTCAAGGCTATCCAAGGGTGATCCGTTGATGAACAGTTTCCCACGTTTATAACCGGACCCCAAGTTGTACCGCCATCCGTTGAGCGCATATAGTAGGTATGGTAAAGTCCAAGCCAAACGAGGTGTATATTGTTTCCATTTATCCTAACTACGGGATCACAGCATGCGGAGCCCGGATCTCCAAAATGCGCCTCCCAAGTTCGGCCTCCGTCGTGCGTTAGGGAGAAGGCATTCTCTCCCGTGACGTCAAGATCTATCCAACCTGTTACCCCTAAGTTGAAAATCACAGCGGTGGATACCTCCGCATGGCTCGTGTTATCAGGGTAATCATCCACCCTTACATTCGTAAACGGATAATCCGTTAAAAATGCCCAAAGCATTTAAGTATTATATAGATGATCACCCGTATAATCCCCCCTTGAGGTGGGTATTTTTAATTGTAATCTTTTTGTCGTGTGCGAATAGGCAAGAGGTCGTAGAATTCAACGATTATGAACCCAAGATCAGCACGGAAGAAATAGTTGTAAAGAGGGGGGAAGTTTTTGGAAAGTTGGTGGAGAATTTGAACTTTATCCCAGATAAAGCCTCCCTCATATCATGGTTCTCCGATTCCGTTAAGATCCTGAACGAGGGGGACACGTTGAGGTTCGTCTTTATAAACGATACCCTAAGGAGGCTTGAGATAAGGAAAATAAAGGGAATATACGAGTACGATTTTATTTCGGGAAATTCAAAGTTTAGCCCAAGGTTCAGGGAGTACATAACAAAATCCGCCACTTTGGTGATTGAGAATACCCTTTGGGATGCCTTTATTAAGGAAAACTTGCCCCTTGAGGTATTTGTTCGGGTGGTAGATATATTCGCGTGGGATATAGATTTCTCCTCCGAAACACAAAAGGGGGATACCCTGAAAATATTATATTCTCCATCCGGGATAGTTTATTACGCGGAGTATGTAGGGAAGGTTGTGGGAAGAAAGACGGCGGTTAGGTTTATGGGGGAGTACTACGATGAAAATGGGAAGAATTTGAGGAAAGAATTCCTAAGATCGCCATTAAAGATTTACACGATAACCTCGGGTTTTGGGGTAAGGTTCCATCCGATATTGAAGGTTTATAGGCCGCATCATGGGGTTGATTATGGGGCCCCTTATGGTTCTCCAGTTTATGCGGTTGCGGAGGGGGTGGTGAAGAAGGCGGGATGGATGGGTGGATATGGAAAGACGGTAATAATAAGGCATTCAAACGGTTTTGAGACCCTTTATGGACACCTTTCCAGCATCCTTGTGAAGGTGGGTGAAAGGGTGGAACAGGGTAGAATGATTGGAAGGGTGGGATCAACGGGGCTCTCAACAGGACCCCATCTTCATTTTGAAGTAAGAAAAAATGGAAAGCTCGTAAATCCCCTAAAACTCAAGTTTGAACCCTCAAAACCCTTACCCGAAGATCTAAAGGAGGAATTCGCATACATTCTGGAAACATACAAAAATTATGTATCAAGATAGGCATAGGCTCGTCCTAAAACCCATTGCAGAATTTCTGGCAAAAATGGGCATCCATCCGAACTTTATAACCCTGTTTTCCTTCCTCATCACCTCCTCCGGCGTAATTTGGATCCTTTTAAAGAAGCCTTTAATAGCCTTTCTATGGTTCCTTTTAAGCGCCCCTTTGGATGCGTTGGATGGGTATATCGCCAGGATCTCCGGGAAGGTTTCAAGGTTCGGTGCCTTTTTAGATTCCACCCTTGACAGGATAACGGATTCCCTGTTGTTTTTATCTTTAATATTCGTTTTTGGGGAAGATCCATTCTCCTTTTTCTTTCTATCTTTGTCCCTCGTTTCCGCATACCTTATAAGCTACATGAGGGCGAGGGTTGAGGGGCTTGGGGAAAATCTCATGGAAGGGCTTATGAGTAGGTATCCAAGGTTCGTCGGATTTTTGGTCTTGCTTCTTGTTTGGGGGATTTTTGGTGAGATTTGGTTTAAGTTCTTTCTACCCCTATATTCCGTTTTGCTCGTAATAACGGTTTTTCAGAGGCTTGTGTTGGCTTACAGGAAGTTGAAGGACCACCTTTAAATTTTAGGATTAAGGTCTTAATTTCCCCCTTAAAATACTTCCTATGTTAAGCTTAACCTTATTATCTGCGATCACTTTTGGATTTAAGGCTTTTGGTGGATATCGCCCAAACGATATATTCGGTCCGGACCCTTACGGTTATAGGGCAATAACCTCCGACGATACATCATCTTTAAGGCCCGTTTGGAGATGGGTTGATAAATCCTCCGATCCTTCTACGGTTTATCTTATCATGTCCGACGATGATATTAAAGGTCCATTTTCCATAGGCTTCACCTTCCCATATTACTGGTACTCCGTTTCAACGTTTTACATACACTCAAACGGGGCCATAAGTTTTCGCCCAAACGGTGGTTTTTGGACACCCCATGGCAATTACATACCAAACCCTTCCCTACCCAACGACCTAATAGCTGGGCTCGGTGCGGACCTTAATCCAAACTGCGGTGGCAGGATATACTACTGGACAAACGGTGTAGATTCCTTGGTTGTGACCTTTGATAGCGTTCCAACCTGGAGGCATGGGACGGATTGCGAGGGCGCTCACACTTTCCAGATAATATTAACCGCGGATGGGAATATAACCTTCAATTACGGTCCCCAAGTTGGCGGGTACGATTACGGGATAGGGATGGTTAATATATCCATAGGGATAGAATCAGCAATTGGGAACCCGGGTTTAAGCATACACGAGGATGGCTCACCCGCATCAACAAATCCAAGAAACAATTTTGCGATAAAGATCTACAGGCCCGATACAACTACATTTAGGATAGCGGATGCTTCCGCTCACTCAATATTTACGGATAAAACCAACCACGTTTTAAACTCGGGGATCTTTATTGCATACAACAGGGAAACATCCTTTATTCCCGACGTCAGGGTGGAGAATGTTGGAACGGATACCCTTTACAATACATGGGCCAAGCTCGTGATTAGAAGGAAATTTTCAAGCACCATCGTTTATTCGGATTCCGTTTTGATACCCGTAATCCCACCCGGCGCGGTAGTTTCTCAAAACCTAAGAACCATAAACTTCTCAACTTTTGCCAGGGACTTTTACACCGCAATACTAACCGTTAGGAATTCCTCGGATGCAAACCCCCTAAACAACACCCAAAACGTGGAAATAAGGCTTTACCATTGGACAAACCCCGACACCCTTTACTGGTTCAACTGGAACATCTTAACAACCGGTAATATCCTCTTTACAAGATGGTTGGGTTCCGGAGGGGGATGGGCACAGAGGTTTGACCCAAGGCACTATCCCTTTAGGATAGATTCCGTTTGGCTTGTGGTTGCGGGTTGCATATCAACAAACCCAGCGTGCACGGGACCATTAAACACCCCAATGTTCATAGCAAGGGATACTAACGGAACGGTGGGAAGATGGATATATGCGGAAACCCTTGCGGTTTCAAGGGATAGCGCAAAGATATACACCCTAAGGCCCACAAGCCCTATAATAGTAAGCTTTCCCTTCTTCGTCGGATACATACAGGTTGATAGCCTTGGACCCTTGGTGGGTATGGACACATCAAAGCCTTATTCAAGGCAAACCTTTGAGTCAACGGATGGGATAAACTGGGCGCCTTATAGGGAAAGCGAAGCATCCGACTTCGTTTTCGTCGTTTGGGGAAGGTCCTTAGAATCTACGGATATATCCGAAGGGAAGAATCTGCCATTTAATCTGAGGATAACAGAAAAGGAGGTAATATTGCCTTACGTTATGAGGGTTAAGATCTACACCCCAGTGGGTAGGCTAATATTTGACGGTTTCGTAGATAGGCTATCCTTTGAGAATTACCCGAAGGGGATATACTTCGTAAAGGTGGGGGATAGGATCATAAAGTTCATCAATAAATGAAGAGGGCTTTAGCGGTATTAACAGCATTTTTGGCATGTAGGGATTTAGAATTTAAAAACGAGGTAAAGCCCCTTTACATAAGCGCCCTGCTTGTTGTTGGTGATACCGTGCAGTACATTTTCGTGGATAGACCCAGGAAACCCGAAGAGCCTAGAGGGAAAGGGTTTAACGACGCGTACGTTGAGGTTTCGGATGGGGAAAGCACCTGGGTCTTTATGCCCGAGCTAACCGTGATAAATATCATCGGTGAATTCACACGAGAGAGAGGTAAGGATACGATTTGGCTATATAAGGCGAAGTTCTCGCCGAAACCCCTGAAACTTTACAAGCTAAAAGTTATAAGGGGTAAGGATACGGTTTTAGGTCAAACCCTAACACCCGACACCTTTTCCTTTATTCTACTCAAAATAAACCCAGACAGTACCTTTTCCTTCATCAACGACACCGTAAATTTGCCTCAAGATTCTTCTGTCTTAGCGGTATGGAAGAAGGTTAGGGGGGGATACTTTTACTTCTGCTTCGTTTATAACCACGATAAGAGGGATAGCCTTCTCGATTACGATCCAAACAGGTACCTATTTGTCCCTGTTTTTGACAGCGCATTAGTGGGGGGAATAGGGGATAGTTTGAGGGCTTTTCTACCCTTCTACTACTATAGGGACCCTACCTTTTCTTGGGGAAGCGGGAATTACGCGGTGAAAATATGGGCTTTGAGTTACGACAGGTTCAGGTGGGGGCTTTACGGTGAGGGTAATTTGGAGAAGGCAGAGGGGTTCTTCGGAGCCGTATCGCAAAGTGTAAGGGTTTTTCCTGTGAAGTTCAGATGATAAACAACATTAAGGGTTTTGTTGAGCAGTTGAATTACGACGCGGAGGTTTTTGGGAATAGTTTTGAATATTCGGGTAAGAGGATTTTCATATCCGGGATGGGGGGATCTGGGGCTGTGGCGGACCTCCTTTCGGATTGGCTTGATGGGGAGATTATACCGGTAAAGGGTTATAACCTGCCGGCCTTTGCGGAAAATGGGGATCTCGGGATATTCGTATCTTATTCGGGAAATACTGAGGAGACTTTGTCGGTTTTGGATAAGGCTCTAAGGAGGGGGTTAAAATGTATTTGTATCTCATCGGGAGGAGCGCTTGAGGAGATAGCAAGGGATAGGGGCTTATTGTTCTTGAAGGTTCCAAGTGGATTTCAACCCAGGGAAGCTTACGGGTTTTTAATATCGGCGGTTGTTAAGGCTCTAAAGATCGTAGGTTATCTAAGCGAAGATGCTCAAAGGGAGTATTCATCGGCGGTTGGGAAACTATCCAACTACCTTCCCGAGCTTTCCTCCGAGGATTCCAAAACATACGAGGTCGCGGGAAAGCTTTACAGGAGGATCCCATTAATTTATTCGCAGTTTTATTCCGTTGCGGTAAGGTGGAAGAACCAAATAAACGAGAATGCCAAGAACTTCGCGCATATTTCAATATTTCCTGAGCATAACCATAACGAGATAGAAGGGTTTGAATTCCCGGATTTCCTTAAGGATAAGGCTTGGATAATCTTCCTCAGGACGGACTTTGACCATGGTAGGGTAAAGCTTAGGATGGAGGTGGTGAAGGAGATATTGAGGGAGGAGGTGGTGGGGATCTCGGAGGTATGGGCTAAGGGTGAAAGTAAGCTGGAGCAGATACTGTACCTAATATGGTTCGGGGACTTTGTGAGTTATTGGCTTGCCTTGATGAATTCCACCGACCCTTACAGGATAGACAGGATAAATTCATTAAAGGAACGCCTTAAAATACACACTTCGGGCGGTTAGCTCAGCGGTGAGAGCACCGGTCTTACAAACCGGGGGTCGGGGGTTCGAATCCTCCACCGCCCACTTGAAGCTTGAGGTTGATAAAAAAGCGCTGGAATTTATAAGGGAGAAAGGGGGGAGGGTTTGGATAAAAACCGCCTGCGTTTCAAGTTGCTGTGGGATAGAGGGGTTTGAACCTCAATTTTCCTTTAAGGAAGAGGTGGGAGAATACGAAGAGTTTGAGGTTGATGGGGTGAAAATTTATATCCATATGGGAGCTTTAAGGTTCAGGAAGCTTGCAATTTTGCTTCAGAAGGTTTTAGGATATAAGAGCTTAATTGGGTACTTCGCTTAACCTCTTTGATATCACCCCCACGCACACCATCAAAACTGCTATGTGGATGTAGTATATTAGGGAGGATGTGGTAAAGGATAGTATAAGAAGGGATACGAAAAGTAGTAGGGTGAAGAAGGCGAAGTCGTATTTCATCAAGACCCCCCTAATTACGATGTAAAAAGAGTATGAGAGCATAAGGGTATAAACGCCAAAACCGAATAACCCCATCTTCCAAAGGACGTTTATAAAGGAGTTATCAACGAAGAATAGGGTGCTTCCCTCTATCCACCTCGTTAAGATATCCATCTCCGCCCTACCGAAGGCTGGGCTTAATGAGAACCTGTTAAGGGCTAAGGAGAAATCGTAAGCCCTTATTTGGGCGGAAGGGTCGGTAAGGGTTTCATGGGGGAAAAGTAAGGTTGAAAACCTTGAGAAAACGTACAGCAAAAATGCCTTTCCGAACATAATATAACCGAAGGAGAGGCCCAAAATTATGGTGATGGTGAAGGAGATGAGAATAACGGAGGACTGTTTTAAAATACTTTCCCCCTTGTACCACCTATAGAAAACGAGGAGAAGGAGTATAGCAAAAACCACTATATAATTTGTCCTATTCCCACCCAAAATAATCACCGCCACGGATAAGAGAATGGATATGAGATAAAGGAGCCTTTTATAAAGTTTCCTCTCGTCGGATATAAGGTATAGGGAGATCCCCAAGATAGTTGGGGTAAAGAAGGCGTTCCTGTATCCAAAGCGGAAAGTTGGATTGTACTCCTTAAACATATCAACAAGGACCTCCGAGAATATGAAGAATACCGAAAAAACGAATAGAGGTGGGATCCATCTTGACAGGACTTTAAAGTTCGCAAATAGCCCCAAAAAGTAAGCCAAATAAAAGTATGGGATAAGCATGTGCTCGTTTCCAAAAATTTTCCTGCCAAAAGCTAGAGCCGAAATTAGGGAAAACGTGTGGGTTAAGGCGAAGGCGATTATGAGATTACTTAATATGGGATCCGCTTTTGGGAATTTTGAGTAAGCAAGGTTTAACGCGATCCCCAAAAATGTTAAAAGGAGCATAAAGTAAACTACAAGAACCGCCCTATAACCGAAGGCTTCGGATGGATGTGGGTTTATAATCCCCAAAAATAGAACGGTTAAAGGTATTAAGTTTTCAACTCGTCGTAAGTCCCCCATACCTCCCTAAGGGTGTCAGAGATCTCACCGAGGGTTGCCCCCTCCTTTGCGCACTCAAATATATAAGGCATAAGATTTTCCGATCCCTTCGCCTTTTCCTTTAGTGTCCTTAGCGCCTCCAAAAATCCCTTACCCCTCCTGTTCTTATATTCCCTAACCCTCCTCTTCTGCTCCTCCTGTACCTCCTCCGACAAACTGAAGAGATCAATTTTTTGCGGTTCCTCGGAAGTTCTGAAAATGTTCACCCCCACTATTAACCTCTCCCCCCTCTCCACCTCGGTTTGGTACCTGTAAGCGCTCTCTTCTATCTCCCTTTGGAAGTACCCCATTTTCACCGCCTCAACCGCCCCTCCCATAGCCTCTATTTTTTCCAGATACTCCCAAACCCTCTCCTCTATTTCCCTAGTAAGACTCTCAACAAAATATGAACCCGCAAGGGGATCGACGGTATCCGGAATATCGGTCTCGTAAGCGATTATCTGCTGTGTCCTTAGGGCCACTAAAACTGAAGTTTCGGTGGGCAAGGATAGAGCCTCGTCGTAAGAGTTGGTGTGAAGGGATTGACAGCCACCCAATATCGCCGCGATCGCCTCTATGGTTGTTCTTATTATGTTATTTAAGGGTTCCTGGGCGGTTAGCGAAGAACCCGCGGTCTGGACATGGTACCTTAATATCATACTCCTGGGGTTTTTCGCCTTAAAGCGATCCTTTATTATCCTGTACCATATTCTCCTTGCTGCCCTGAACTTGGCTATTTCCTCAAAGAAGTTTATTTGCGCGTTGAAAAAGAAGGAAAGGCGGGGGGCAAACTCGTCTATATCTATTCCCCTTTTAAGAACCTCCTCCACGTACGCTATCGCATCCGCGAACGTGAAGGCGAGCTCCTGAACGGAATTCGCCCCAGCCTCCCTATAGTGATAACCCGATATGGATATTGGGTTCCATTTCGGCATATACTTTGCCGTGAATTCTATAAGGTCCCCCACAAGGCGCATTGATGGTTCCACGGGGTATATGTAATTTCCCCTCGCCGCGAACTCCTTAAGTATATCGTTCTGAACGGTCCCCGATAGCTTCTCCCTCCTTGAACCCTTCCCTTCCGCAACGATGGTGTAAAATGCCAAGATAATACCCGCCGTTGCGTTTATGGTCATGGAAGTTGATACCGCTTCCTGATCTATACCCTCAAAGACCTGCGCCATATCCTCCAAGGTGGAAATAGAGACCCCCGTCCTTCCAACCTCCCCCTCCGCCATGGGGTGATCCGCATCGTAGCCGAGCTGGGTGGGTAGGTCAAACGCCAAGGATAGTCCGGTCTGTCCCTGTGAAAGGAGGTACTTGAATCTCTCGTTTGTTTGCTTGGCGGTCCCATATCCCGCGTACTGCCTCATTGTCCATAGCCTTCCCCTGTACATATTTGGATATATACCCCTGGTGAACGGTGGATTTCCGGGAAGACCCAGATCCCTTTCCGGATCAAGATCCTTAAGGTCTTCTTGGGTATAAACTTCCTTTATGGGAAGGCCGAAGGTGGTTTCAAACTTTTTCATAGGAAGAGCTGGCTAACGGAACCACCCCTGTGGATCCTCCTAATTGCCTCCGCGAGAAATTGGGATATATCAAGGACCACGAACTTTGAGGGTAGATCATAGCGTTGGCTTATGGTATTGGTTACCACCACCCTTTCCGCAGGGCATTTTTCAAGTTTTTCTATGGCGTTCCCAGAAAATAGCCCATGGGTAGCCATAATTATTATCCTTTTTGCCCCTTCCTCCTTTAGTGCGTAAGCGGCGTTTGATATGGTCGTCGCGGTATCTATTATATCGTCTATGAGGAGGACGTTTTTACCCTTGACATCCCCTATTACCCTTACAACCTCAGCAACGTTGGGTTTAGGTCTCCTCTTGTCTATTAATGCTATGGGCAAATTCCAAAGTTTCTCCGCTGTAGTCCTCGCCCTCTTTATTCCCCCCACATCCGGCGATACTATGATCCACTCATCCGGATTTAAACCCATGGGGAACTCGGAAAGTAAGTATTTTTTGAAAATTGGTGTTGCATAAAGGTTATCAACCGGAATATCAAAGAAACCCTGTATCTGGTCTGCATGAAGATCAACGGTTAGGACCCTATCAAAGCCCGCGCTCTCAATCAACTTGGCTATAAGCTTTGCGGATATTGGGACCCTCGGCTTATCCTTCCTGTCCTGACGGGCATAACCGAAATACGGTATAACAGCGGTAATCCTTGCGGCGGACGCCCTCTTGGCAGCATCACCGAGGAGTAAAAGCTCCAAGATGTTCTCCGCAGGCGGATTTGTGGATTGAACTATGAATACATCATCCCCCCTAACGCTCTCATCTATCTGAACAAAGAGCTCTCCATCAGAGAATCTAATAACCGAATGTTTGGTTATCTCTATCCCAAGTTCTTCACAAATTCCAGCCATTAAATCCTTATTCGAGTTTCCACCCAAAACCTTTATCTCCAAACGGAGAGGGTGGGATTTGAACCCACGAGGGGCTTACGCCCCTACGCGATTTCGAATCGCGCCCCTTCGGCCGCTCGGGCACCTCTCCGTAAGGGGAAAATTTTAAGGTCGGTTTAACCGTAAAACCTCTCCACCTTTCCCCTTAGATAATCCAATAAGTATTCCGATTTTATCTCCTCACCCGTCACTTCTTTTATAAGCTCCTTGGTTTTGTAAAGGGAACCCTTGGAATAGATCTTGTGTTTTAGCCAAAGTATGATGGGTTCAAACTCTCCCCTTTCCACAAGCTCATAAACCGGTAATTCCTCCTTCATCTTTGCAAAGATCTGGGCGGAGATTATGTTCCCGAGGGTGTACGTTGGGAAATATCCGAAGGAACCCCCATACCAGTGTACATCTTGCAAAACACCCTCGGAGTGGTTCTTGGGATAAAAGCCGAAGAGGTTCTTGAATTTTTCGTTCCAGAGTTCGGGAAGCTCATCCACATCAAATTTCCCGTTTATAACATCCATCTCTATCTCAAACCTCAATATTATGTGGAGATTGTATGTAAGTTCGTCCGCCTCTATCCTTATGGTTGAAGGTTTCACCTCGTTTATAGCAAAGAGGAAACCCTCAAGGTCTATATTCGCGAAGTGTTCAAAGTGCCTTTGGAGATCCGGGTAAAACCTCCTCCAAAACGCCTCGCTCCTTCCTATTATGTTCTCCCAAAACCTCGATTGGGATTCGTGGACGGATAGGGATACCGCTCTACCCACGGGTTCTCCCCACATATCCTCCGGCAGGTTCATATCGTAAAGTCCATGCCCCATCTCGTGTAAGGTTCCAAATATGGAGGGAGAAATAAATTCTTCTTCGTACTTCGTGGTTATCCTTACGTCGTTGGGTGTTATGCGGGTCTCAAAGGGGTGAATCGTCTCATCAAGCCTTCCCCTCCCGAAGTCGTACCCTATACTCCTCAAAAGGTATTTACAAAACTCCGCCTGTTTATCCTTTGGGAAATTTCCCCTCAAGAGGTCTTCCTTTGAAGCCTTCCCCGAGGAAAGTACCCTATCCAAAAGCTTAAGGGTCTCTTCTTTTAGATGGGAAAAGACCCCCTCAACTTCCTCGGCCTTAAGATTCGGCTCGTAAGAATCCAAAAGGGCGTTGTACCTTTCCCCTTCGTATCCCAAAGCATCCGCTATTTCCCTCTTTATCTCGACTATCCTTTTTATGTACGGTTTTATAAGTTCAAAGTCCCCCGTCTCTTTCGCCTCCACCCATACGTTCTCGCTTTCACTTGATACCCTCGCCTCTTCAATCGCGAGTTCTTTCGGGATCTTCCTCAACCTTTCGTGCGCCCTCTTCCACCAGTAAATGTTCATCCTCTCCCTCAAGCCGAATTCCCCTTTCTCAGCAATTTCAAGCATTTCACCGAACTTATCCGATGTTAAAACTTCATACGTGTATTCCCTCAAAACCGCAAATTGCATAGCCCTATATTTCCCCGCATACTTCGGCATATACGTCCTCTGGTCCCAGCCCAAGAGTGCCCCAAAGGATGAAAATACGGTTAGCCTGCGGGATATGTTTAAAAGTTCGTTATACGCTTCTATCGGTCTCATAGTAGGGTATTGTAAGGTGTGATGGGTTTTTGAACGATCGTTCAAGAACCACCCTTAGAATACCCGAGTATGAGGAAAAGCCTGCTTTTGATCCTTATCCTTTTCTCCTGCTCAAGGGAGAAGGGGGAAAACAAAAAGGTTTTTGAAGAGGTAAAGGCGGTAAATGTTGAGGTTGTTAAACCAAAGAGTATCTCCAAAGAGATCACCGTTTCGGGTACCATAAAGGGATACCCCGATGTTTTGGTGTACCCAGACCTTCCGGGAAGGATCTTGAAGATAAACGTTCAGGATGGGCAGTTTGTATCCAAGGGGCAGGTTTTGGCGCTTTTGGATAGATCCTCGCCGGGTTTGGAAGTTCGACCTTTAACCGTTGAGGCACCCACGAGCGGTTACGTTCAAGTCCTAGTTAGGGACGAGGGTTTCCCAGTTTCCCCTCAAACCTCAATATTCAGAATAGTGGGTAGAAGGGAAATTACGGTGCTCTTTGATGTGCCTGAGATCTTTGCGGGGAACATAAGGAGGGGCACTAGAATATACGTTGAGGGTAAGCGGGGGGAGGTGATAAGGTTTGCTCCGGCATTAGATCCAAGAACGAGGACGTTAAAGGTTGAGGGGAAGATAGAGGGGGATTTCTTACCTGGGCAATCAGTCCTTGTTGAAGTCGAGGTTCAAAGGGCGGATTCTACGGTGGTTTTACCCGTGAGCGCCTTTGTTGAGGATACCACCTTTTACGTCTTTGTCCTTAGGGGGGATAGGGTTAAAAGGGTTCCGGTGAGGATAGGGATAAGGACATCGGAGGGTTATCAGGTGGTGGAGGGATTGAAATTTGGGGATACCGTGGTGGTCTTCGGCGCGAATACTTTGAAGGATGGGAGCAAAGTTAAGGTGGTGGGGGGTGTGAGATGACGAGGTTCTTCGTAAATAGGCCTACGTTATCACTGGTAATTTATTTAGTCTTGATAATTGGCGGTATATTCGGGTTTATAAACCTCCCCGTGGATCTTCTACCAAAATTCACCCTACCCTCCGTATCCGTGATAATCCAATACCCGGGGGCATCCCCCGAGGACGTTGAGAAGAATGTAGTGGATGTTGTGGAGAGCAACCTATCAATACTTGAGAACATAGATAGGATAACATCAACGAGCCAGAACGGCCTTGGTGTGATAACGGTAACCTTTAAGTACGGTACGGATGTGGATAAGGCGACTTTGGATGTAAAGGATAGGTTAAATTTTATATCCGCATTTTTGCCCGAGGACGCAAGCGATCCCCTAATACTGAAGTTTGATATTCAACAGTTCCCCGTGGTTATCGCAACCGTAAACGCAACGGAGGAGGGTTTTGACATAAGGGAGTGGGCGGAGGAATTTTTGGTGGATGAGCTACAGAGGGTGGAAGGTGTGGGTTTGGTTCAGGTCTGGGGGGGAGGGAAGAAGAGGAGGGTAAACGTTTATATACACAGGGACAAGCTTGATAATTACAACCTCAACCTACAATCCGTAATAGAGGTCTTAAAATCTCAGGGGGTGGATATTCCGGTTGGTGAGGTAAGGTATTCGGATAAAGATATGATCCTTAAAGTTCCCCAAAATTTGAAGTCGGTTGAGGATCTGAAGGAACTCGTGGTGAGTTTCTCCGCGGGAAGGCCCATAAAGCTATATGAGATCGCGGATGTTGAGGAAGGTTATGCAAAGAGGGTGAATTACATAGATAGCAGGGGAAAGGATGCGGTCCTTTTTGCGGTTCAGAAGAAGGCGGACGCGAATGTCGTAAGCGTGGTTGAAAAGGTGAAGAAGAAGTTTAAGGAGATAGAGGATAAGTATCCGGTGAAATTCACCATTCAAACCGACGGTTCTACCTTTATAAAGGCGAGCATATCAAACCTCAGGAACACCATATTTATCTCGGGTATTTTGGTGATTTTAATAACCCTGATCTTCCTCCTTGATATCCGATCAAGCCTCATTATCGCCCTAACCTTCCCATCTTCCCTCATTATCGCCTTTTTGTACCTATTCCTCACGGGAAGTTCAATAAACATAATCTCCCTATCCGCCTTGGCTTTGGCGATAGGTTCCGTTGTGGATTCAAGCATAGTGGTGGTTGAAAATATATTTTATCACAGGCTTAAGGGGGAACCTCCCAGGGAATCTGCGGAATTTGCAACAAACGAGGTTAGAAACGCCCTGATAGCTTCCACAATAACAAACTTCATAGTCCTTTTACCTTTGTTCTTTATACCCGGCTTCATAGGGGTAATATTTAAGGAGCTTGCATCTATATCCGTTGTGGTGTACCTGGCAAGCCTGTTTTTGGCTTTAAGCGTGACCCCATCCCTCTCCGCAAACCAGCTCAGATTAAAACCCATAACGGAACCAAAGTGGTTTTTACCAATAGAGAAATTTTATAACAGGGCGATAAAGTTCGTAGTGAGACACAGGTTCGCTTTTCTTTGGGTCTTCGTCTCCCTCCTTATTATAACCGCATCTTTATGGAGATTTGTACCCACCGAATTTTTCCCTCAGGCGGATGAGGGACAGATAAGGGGAAGCATAGAGTTCGCAAGGGGAACCTCCCTTGACAAAACCTACCAAACCATGCTTCCCATTATTGAGGAGGTATATAAGATACCGGAAGTAGAAGAGGCGGTTTTCAGGGTTGGACCTACGGAAACGGGATTCGGGGCAGCGTTGGGTGTGGTGGAAGCGCCTTATACATCCTTCTTCCTCGTTAGGTTAAAGGAGGATAGTAAAAGGAGCACTTTCGAAATAGCGGAAGAAATAGAAAAGCTCATAAAGGGGCTTCCTGGGGTTGAGAAGTACGAGGTATCCTCAACGGGACAGGGAAACCAGATCTTATTTGGGGGTTCGAGGGGAGCGGTAGTGAGGATATACGGCGATGAAATAGAAACCCTTGATAGCCTTGCAAACATTTTGGCAGGAATTATGAGTAATATCAGGGGTTTAAAGAACGTTCAAACTTCAATAGGGAATCCAAGACCCGAATTTATCTTGAAGATAGATAGAGATAAAGCTTACTCTTATGGGATAACGCCCGTTCAGGTAGCGCTATTTTTAAGGTACGCTATAACCGGACAAAACATATTTACCCTAAAGTCCGGAGGGAAAAACTTGGAGGTTTGGCTCTCTTTGAGGGAAAGCGATAGGGAAAATCTGGACAAGGTTTTATCCTTGAGCATAAATACCCCATTGGGACTCGTTCCCCTTTCAAATTTTGTTGAATTGCAGGAAGGTTATTCACCCATAAAGATAGATAGGTGGAACAGAGAGAGGTACGTTGAGGTTTCGGGAGATGTTGTGGGAAGGCCCTTGGGTGAGATAACGAACGAGCTTAAGGCTATATTAAGAGATTTTAAGTTTCCGAGGGGTTATTCCTACGAATTTGGTGGTGCCATACAGAGGCAGGCGGAAAGCTTTTCCCAGCTCTTCGTTTTGCTAATTTTGGGCTTGATTTTGATATACCTTACCGTTTCGGCACAATTCGAGAGCTTCAAGCAGGGGATAATCATTTTTATAACGAGCATACCCTTCGGACTTGCTGGTGCATCCCTGGGTTTCCTACTCTTTAAACAGCCCCTCTCAATAACTGGATTCATAGGTTTGATAGCCCTTACCGGTGTAGTTGTAAATAATGCCATAGTTATGGTGAGCTATGCGAACATACTTATACGGAGGGGTAGGGACAAGTTCTCCGCGATAATAGAGGCATCAACTAGAAGGTTAAGGCCCATCCTTATGACCACCCTTACTACATCCTTCGGGGTCTTGCCCTTGGCGATAATAAAGCAACAGGGTTCGGAGTTTTGGTCCGCCTTGGGTGTAGCAATATTTGGCGGTCTGAATTTCTCCCTAATTACCACACTATTTGTTGTACCCGTGATTTATACTTACCTTACCGCAAATGAGAAAAAATCACACCATCCTTAAAATTCCAATATGCCATCCGTTGTGGTTATGGACGATATTGATGAGGAGGGTTTGGAGCTTTTGAGGGAAAAGGGATTTGAGATTTTGCCGAGGGAAAATTTTGAAGAAGCGGATGCGATGATCGTAAGGGGAGCTACAAAAGTAAATAAGGAGCTTTTGGATAGGTGTAAAAAGTTGAAGCTTGTTGTTAGGGCGGGGGTTGGGCTTGACAACATAGACGTAGAGTACGCAAAACAAAAGGGAATAGAAGTTAGGAATATTCCAAAGGCAACGGTGATATCCGTTGCGGAACTTACCTTGGGACTAATTCTATCCGCTTTAAGGATGATCCCTCAGGCTCACATATCAACAAAGGGGGGAAATTGGGAGAAGAAAAGGTTTGTGGGATCCGAGCTTTACGGGAAGAGGGTGGGTTTGGTGGGTTTGGGAAATATAGGGCTTGAGGTTGCAAAAAGGTGTGAAGCTTTCGGGGCCGAAGTTGTATATTACGATATCGTTGATAGGGAGATTTACAGGAAATTAAGCCTTGAGGAGCTTTTTAGGATCTCAGATATCGTCTCCTTACATTTACCCTTAAATCCCTCAACGGAAGGCATGATAAACTACGATCTTCTTTCCCTATTAAAACCCAACGCCATACTTGTAAATACCGCAAGGGGAAATTTGATAAGAAAGGAGGATCTGTTAAGGTTTTTAAAGGAGAGGAAGGATGTGGTTGTGGCGCTTGATGTATTTTGGAAGGAACCCCCGGAGGGGGAAATACTTGACCTTGAGAACGTAATTTTTACCCCGCATATAGGGGCCCAGACGAAGGAGGCACAAAGGAGGGCATCAACGGAAGCTGCAAGAATAATAATTGAGTTCTTCCGATGAAAAAATTAAAGGTTTTCGCCCCAAGAAACCCCCATCCCGTACCATACGAAAACCTCTGGGATACCCTAATTAACGATAAGGAGAAGGTATTGAGGAGGGATTTGGATTTCTTGGGGGAGGGTTTTTTGCTTATAAAGCAGGAGTTTGAGATTAATGGGGAAAGGAGGGTGAGAAAGGCATTTGTTGCATTTTTAAACAAAATGGATTACAGGTTTTACCCTCACGAGGATTTCTTCCCCGAAGGGGTAAGGTTTTACAGGGAGATCTTCAATTCTTACCCTTACCAGTTTGCTCCAATAATGGGTTTGGTGGATGGGGGAAACTGGATCTCAAGCTTAAATGAGGGAAGAAAGGTGGGGGAATATACCGCAAATGGGGTAAAAACGGAAGTTTTTTTTACAGAACCTTTGGGAAATTTACCGAGGGAGGTTTTCATAGCGGATGGGCATCATAGGTTTGAGGCGGTGGAAGGGGATGTTTTATTTGCCCTAATTGACGTAAAAGATCCAAGCTTGATGATCCTTCCCACGCACAGGCTTTTGAAAGTTAAAATTTCGGATCTGAAAGGTTTCCTTGAGGGGAAGGAGGTGGAATTATTTCCTATAAGATCCTTGGAGAGTTTGGGGGAGATCATAAAAATGGCTCAATTCCCGGTGATATTGTACTTGGGGGGAAACAGGAAACCGTTTGGGGTGATATATAAAGGGGAAAGGGGGATCCTAACGGAAATTCCGGCTTATATTTGCGATTTTTACATTTTTGAAGGTAAATACGAGGTGATAACGGGGTACTACAGGGATTGGAGGGAGGCGGTGAAGAAAGCGGAGGAGGGTCATACCGTAGCGCTGGTTTCTCCTACAAAACCAATAGATGTTATAAAGGTGGCGAGGGAAGGGATGAGGATGCCGAGAAAATCTACGGACTTTTACCCAAAGCTCGTTGCGGGACTTTTCTACGTTCAACCTTCTACATCCTTATAATCTTCAACAATGCTTGCCTTTGCTTATGATGTATTTCTTGGCGATTTTTCCTTGTATTCCCTAAAGTCCCATATTCCAAAGGGAGAGATATACACCTCCGCCTATAACTTCGTCGCGGGAAGCTTTGGGGGGGAGTTGGGGGGAGAAAGGAGAGGGATTTTGGGAAATTTGAAGTTTTTCTCCTCCGGAAATATGGAGAGGACGGATGAGGATGGACAAGTTTTGGGAAACTTTTCGTCAAATTTTATAAAACTTTCGGGCGGAAGGGAAGTTAAGGTTGGGAATTTTTACGGGATCCTTGGCGTAGGGCTTTCTTACGTCTCCCTTGATCAGAAGAACGTGGGGATAGGGGCAAGCTTATTTTCCAGGATATTCACCATCAGGGAATTTAAGGGTTTTAACGTTGAGGGTTATCTCCTTTTGGATAACGTTGGGTACGAGCTAAAACCCATAGGATTGAGTAGGGGAATATTACCTTACAAGGTTTCCCTTGGGGGGAAGGTTTTCGGTGATAAGTCCTCCGCCCTCCTTGAGATCGGTAGATACTATATGGGAAATTACGTTAAGGTGGGGGGTGAGCTTGGGGTAAACATCTTAAATTTGGGTTTTTCCTTTGATAGCAGACTTAGAAACTTGAACGGCGGGTACGGGCTTGACTTTTTAAGTGGTCTTTCAATTTTCGGTGGGGTGGAATACAGGAACGTAAAATTCGAATATTCTTATACTTTTATGGGGTTGTTTGGTTCAAGGAACATTTTCCAAATTTCTTACAGGCTAAACTAAACCCTTCCTACCCTTTAAATTATCCAAAAGCATCATTATGATCTCTGCCATCACATCATCCCCGATTTCCCTCAAAATTCCAAGGGATTCCTTGAACCTACCCATACCCACTAAGCAGTACGCGTAAAACCTCTTAATTTCTGGATCTTGGCTTTCCACAAAAAGGGGGTTTAGGACCCTCAGGGCATCATCAAACCTTCCCAACCTGTAAAGGCTTTCCGCCTTAAGGAGGATCATATCCTTGTTATCCGGGAAGAGGCTAAGGACCCTATCAACCGCTTTTACAACCTCCGAGAACTTTCCTTCCCTATAAAGATCCTCCAAATTTCTCTTTATCCCTTCCAAATCCGAGGTTCCTACCGACTTGTGGAGTTCTATCAGGCCTTTCCTTTCAAGCCCCTTTATTGCATTGACGGTTTTGAAGAAGCTAAGGGATGAAAGCTCCGAGATCTCAAGAATACTCCTTTTACCATCTATCCAACATAGAACTTTCCATTCATCGGGTGAAAGCTTCTCCTCAACCTTCCTCTTTGGGTTTATTTCCGGTATTGAGAAGGGTGAAATTTCTATTTTTTCCAGACTCTCATCAAGAGCGCTCGCAACCTTCAAGATCAGGGTAGATATGGGATATATCTCGGGAAGATCCACCTTTTCATCAAAGAACTCGTATTCTCCCTCTTTCCAAGTATTTATTATTATTAGCCTGTCGGTTATTATATCCTCAACCAAAGCCTTAAGCCTATCGTCCCTACAAACCTTCAGAACCTGCTCTTCCTCCTTTAGCTCTAAGTTGGAACCAACAATATTCCTTGCAAGGTCTATTAGGGTTTTTGTCCCCTCTATGGATATAAAGCAAACTTTGCCGTTCTTTATATATATTTTCGCCCTATCCCCGACGTTTAAGATCTCCCCACCGTTCCTCACATACAAAATCCCCTCCCTGTCCGTTATCCCCAGCATCTGGAGGACCTCAAGGATGGAGGTGGTTCCTATGCTACCCTTCATCTTTTGAGATTTACAAAGAAAGTTTTTAAGTTCTGAAGATTCTTTGCGGCCCTGGAGGATAGGATCTTGTCGTAAGGCATCTTTGATGCGGTCTCCCAATACCTTTCCGCCTCCTCATATTCCCCTAAAATGGCGTATATGTTCCCTATCAGAAGGTGTGCCTTCTGTCCCGCGTACCCAACCTTTACCTTTTTAAGGTAATCCAAAGCTGTTTTATTCTCATCTTTTTTAAACAGGATCTCACCTATTATTAGGTTTCCCCTCTCGTCCCCCATCTCCAAAAGTTCTTTACCCAATTTCTCCGCTTCCTTTAGGTTCCCGAGGCCCAAGAGTACTTCCCCCAAATAGAATTTAACCGTATTGTTTTCGGGGAGTTTCCTTGAATTATAAAAGTTGTATGCGGTTTCGTACATCCCCATCTTTGCCAGTACCCTTAAAATATGCATACCCGCCTCGTTTTTACCGGATTTCAAGAGCTCGCCGAATATGGCTATAGCGTTCCTCCCATTCCCCCTGATCTCCTCTATCGCACCAAAAATTTCAAGGCTTCTCTGATTTGCAAGATTTTTCTTTTTAAGGTTCGCTATTAGGTAAGATGCCAAAGAAGACTTACCAAGTAGGGAGGAAAGGAGGGCAAGGTAATTTATGTGTTCCGGGGTTTTTCCGAACTTCATACCCAGATCCAGAGCCCTCAAGGCGCCCTTTATATTTCCCCAAGATAGGGCCCTTTTTACCCCTTCAAGGGATGAACCGAAGAACCTCTCGTAAGGAAACTCCACCTGAATGGGAAGGGGATAGGCTAAGGAAGGAACCTTTACGAGGAAGGTTTCGGTTTTTAGATCCCTTGGAGAAACCTTTAATTCGCTTGCCAAAGCCAAGGCGGTATCAATTTCTTCGGAGTTAAACATCACAAAGATCCTTATTATATCAGCATCAATCCCCTTCAATCCCTCTATTTCCCTTATCGCATTCTTATATTCCCCCTTTCCCAAGTAAGCTCTTGCCCTCAGAAGCCTTGAGTATGGTCTATTATCTTTAAGCTCCTTCAAAACTTCGTCAAATTTCCCCGAATTTAGAAGGAACACGGAGAGATTATGGGTATAAACCGCATCCCTTTCGGGTTCCGGTATTTCCACCGCCCTCCTTTTAAGTTGATATATGAGCCACATGAGATCATCCACCCTATCTCCGTTTACAAGTTTTAAGTAATCTACCGCATCATTTACATTTCCCATCTGGAAGTGCGCGATTGCACCTATCTTGAGCATATCCGCCTCTTGCCTTATTGAGTCCTTATAAGATTCCGCTATTTTCAGGGCTTCAACGTACTCCCCCTTTATTATGTGTATTACCGCCTTTACAAAGTCGTAATCCTTCCTAGCTTTAAAGGATAGGTTTTGGATCCTTACCCTCCTAATTTCCCTCAAAGCCTCCTCAACCAACCCCTTGTTTAAGTACGCCTTCGCCAAGACCACCCCACCCTCGACGTTTTCCCTCTGAACTTTCTTTTGTTTAGAAACCAAATTGTATATGCTTAGAACACTTTCGTTCCCTAAGGATGGGTTTATCTCTTTTGCCCTTTTAAGGCATATCTCCGCGTTTTCATAATCCCCCATCTCACCGTACACAAAGGACATAAGGTAATAAGCCTCCGCGTCCTCCACCTTCTTTACCACATCTTTCAAGACCTCCAAAGCTTTCTCAAGGTTTCCTAGATTATACAAGGCTTCCGCCATAAGCTTTTTCGTCTCAATGTCATTCGGTGATATGCTTAATATCCTTCTTGCGTAATCCACCGTATCCTCGTATTTTCCCGAATTCTTGGATAGGACTAGGGCCATTTTTAGGGCTTCAAGCATATTTGGGTTATTTTCTATTATCTCCTTAAGGAGAATTTCTGCCTTTTCCTCCTGCCCCATAAATATCAGGGTTTCAACCGTCTTTATATCATCAACCTTCCTTTCCTCAACAGGAACATCCGCAGGGTTTATTCCCAACATTTTTGAAAGGGCTTCAAGGTTATTCTTTGCTTCTTCAAGCTTAAAAGAGCTCTTGTACCAGGAAGTTTTAAATAGTTTTAAAGCCTCCTCATAAAGCCCCTGATGATAAAAAACCACACCCAAATTGTTCAGACTTTCTGGATCTTTGGGTAAAACATCTTTAAGCTTTAGAATCCCCTTCATTCCAAGAGTCTCCTGAGCTTGTCCAATAGGAGGGAAATAGAATCTCGGGTGGGTATTGCGATTATCTTGGCGGTTATCTTGCCGTTTATTTCCGGAATTAAAACAACCTCCCCGAGGATCACGAAGGGATCGTCAAAGTGCGAAATTTCTAATGGATCTTCGAGCCTTTTAGGGGGTGTGATGCTTACGTTTATTTTGGCAAATTCCGCCAAGCCACCAATAAAAGATCCGAAGATTATATTGGATACCTCCGCAAGGAGACCTTCTCCTTCCGTTGAAATTCCGTACTTTTCCCAGATTAGTTTAACTAACTTCTCCTTCTCAGCCTTCCTATATGCGATAAAAATCACCCCCTTAAAACTTTTCTCAAGGTTGCTATAGAAGAATGTAAACTTTTCCGTCTCTTTTTCCAAGATCTCTCTAACTTCTTGTGTGGGAACCACCTTTATTTCCGGAAATTCCATATCAACCCTACATTCCAAGAGGGAAGATAGGGCACTTGCACCCTGACCAGCGGAGATGTTTATTGCTTCCCTTATTGCATCAAGTTGTTCGGGGGTTATCATATCCCCAAAACCCTCATTATTACATCCACCACCACCTGAGGTTGAAAGGGTTTTATCACATAATCCTTAGCTCCTATCCTTAGGGCTTCCGTTATTATGTCCGTTTGACCCAAGGCGGAGATGATTATAACGTTCAGGTTGGGTTTTATCTTCAGCATTTCCCTTAAAACCTCCAAACCGTTCTTATCGGGCATAACGATGTCAAGGGTCACAACGTCGGGATCGGTACTCTTTAGAAGTTCTATGGCCTGATCCCCATTCTCTGCCTCGCCTACAACCTTAAAACCCGCCTCCTCCAAAGATTTCCTAATCAAACTCCTCATAAACTTCGCATCATCAACTATCAATACCCTTACCATCGTTTTCCTCCAAGATTTTCAAGATCCTTTCCGCTATTTCCCTTACGTTCCTCGCCAAAATCCTAACCTCCTCGTTTTCCTTCATCTCCGCGTTTATTGAAAGCAAAAGAAGGTCCTCGGCTAATTCTCTCAAAATTTCAAGCCTTTGCATAAGCTTTCTTTACCTCATCAAGGATGCGGGAAGTTCTTTCGCTTATTTGGCCTAGGTTTTCGGACATCCTAATAACCATTCTATCAATGTTCTCAAGGGATATATACGTTTCCTTTACTGCGCTTGCGGATTCGTATAAAGCCTGCGCTATAGCCCTCACCATCTCGTCGCTTTTCTCTATCCTCTCCGATATCTCCCCAAAAACATCAACTATACCCCTCGCCCTTTCCCTAATCCCCTCCAAATTCCCCTCCCACCAATCCCTCTCTTTCATTATACCTTCTATTTTACTCCTTATCTCCTCCATACCCTTGTTTATGCTTTCTATTATAAGGTTGCTTTTTTCAGAAAGCCCCCTTATCTCCCGAGAAACAACCTCAAACGGACCCCCTTCCCCCATCTTATACGCCTCAACCGTCGCGTTTATTGAAACCAAGTTTATCTTCTCTATTATCCTTGACAAACCCTCAACGTTCTCGCTTAAATTTTTAGCTATTTCCGACACCCTCTCCAAATTGGATATTATCCTCCCAAGTTCTTCAACCTTTTTCTCAAAATCCCCAATGTTCTCGAGGGTGATTTGATAGCCGTTTTGGGAGGACTTCAACGCCTGCTCCGAAAGTGCCTTAAGCTCATCCATGGAAGGTTTCAAAACTTCCTCAAAAGACTTGGATATTTGCCTAACCGCAGTTGAAATCTGTGAGATTTGCAGGTTTATCTCCTTAATCGATACAAAGGTTTCCCTTACTTTATCCAAGAGAGAATTTAACGAAAGGATCAATACCTCCATCTCCCTCTTTGGCTTCTCGTAAAACTCTCGGTTTATGTAATCTCTAGCTATTCCCATAGGAACATATAAGGATACCACCTCAAATCTTGGTTTGTTTTCCAAAACGGAAAATACGTAGTTTTCACTTGTAAAGCAAAGTAAAGCTACCAATATTGGGTTATTTATCCCGCCAGCATATAAAAGCAATGAAGGTAAAATCATACCATTCTTCCAAAGGATATATCCTCCGAGAATTAAGATAGCAGAAAAAGAGAATAAAAAGGCCCCGTAAGCCCAGATGATCCACCTACCACCCCCATATTCCCCGCTTTTTACGGAGAACATTTCCTTCAATCTTTCAACAATCCCCCTTATATCCTCCGCGGTTCTTTTTATATAGCTAACATCACCCATTAAATCCTTAACCGCTACGTTTATTTCTTCCACCGCTATGCCCATTTGGATTAGGGATGCGGAAGCATCCTCTACGGTCCTTGATACCAATCCCGCCTCTTGAGCCATTCTATTTACCGAATCCTCTATTTCCTCAAACCTTTTCCCTATCTCCCTCGCCCCCATTATCACCCCCTCAAACCCTATCCCTTCCAATCTTCCAATACTCTCCGTTAAAGATCTGTTTAACTCTTCAAGGTTTTCAATGGATTTTATGGTTATCTCCCTCGTGCTATCCGACAAAATCTTCATCTCCTCCACCATTTTGGAGATGTTTGCCGAATTTCTATATTTAACCGATTCAAGGGAAATCTGGTAGGATAAAGCCGATATGAACTTCCCTATATCCCTCAATTCTCTGGATGTTTGAAGCAACCCCTTAACAGAAACTTCCGAACTTTTAAGGCTTTTAAGGAATTCCCCAAACCTAAACCCCATATCCTCAAATAGGGTAAAGTTCCCCTCCAAAAACTTAACACCCTCCTCCGCTCTAACTTTATTATCCATCCAGGCGGAATATATCTCCGACATATTCCTTGATACAACATTGGAAAATGCGCGTGAGATTTGTGAAACGGATGTTGAGATCTGCTCCAAACTCACCATTATATCTTCAAAAGATCTTTCCAACTCCCTTGAAAGCTCGAGAATTTCACTGTAGATCTCAAATGCAATCCCAGAAATTTTTAAGGGTGTCAATAATTCCCTTTCCCTTAGCTTCTTAACCACCCTATCAAAGTTGTAGTAAAACATCCACCTTTTTATTTTGATTGGCGTTCCCTCTTTTGCGAATCTAATCACTTCTATAAAATGCCTTGGAACATCCCTGCGAGCATCCAGGATGTTAAGGAGGTAAAGTATTCCAAAGATCAACAAAAGTGTGGCAAAAATAGGATTTCCCAAACTCAAGAAAAACGCTATTCCGATGAAAGGGGCAATTATTGGAGGCAAGACATACAAAAAAAGGATAAATCCAACTATAACCCTTACCAAATTACCTGATATTATATGCGGGATTAGAATTTCGGAAGATGAAAATTGCGGTTATTGGGGATGTGATGCTTGACGAGTACGCCTTTGGAAGTGTTGAAAGGATATCTCCAGAGGCTCCCGTGCCAGTTTTTCTATATAAAAGTAGTAAGTTTATGCCCGGGGGAGCGGCGAACGTCGCTTTAAACTTGGTTAGACTTGGGTTTGAGGTTTATCTCTTTGGAATAATCGGTGAAGACGAGGATGGGGAGAGGCTTGCAAACCTATGCGAAGATTTGGGGATAAACTTTAGGTTTTACAAGGGTAGCCTTAGGACATTAAAAAAAACCCGTCTCCTTGCAAAACATCACCATGTATTAAGGATAGATTACGAGGAGAGGTTTTCCGAAAGCGATGCTTATGGATTATTGGATCTTATTAATATCAACGTTGATGCGGTGGTAGTGTCAAATTACGATAAGGGGACGGTTATTCCGGAAACTTTAAATTTCGTTAGGAAAAGGTTCCAGGATAAATTAAAGGCGATAGATCCAAAATCTTTAATATGGGAGGCGAGGGGTTTTGATATCGTTAAGCCGAACTTAAGCGAGATTTCCTCGGCATTGCACAGGAAACTCCTAAGCATTGAAGATGTCCTTCAAGCTTCAAGGGAGATCTTTAATACTCTAAAACCAGAAGCCCTTATCTCCACTATGGGGGATAGGGGTATGTGGATAATTACATATAATAGGGAAATTTACGTACCCGCGTACAGGAGGGAGGTTTACGATATTACGGGGGCGGGGGATACGGTTTTGGCTTGGGTTGTTTGGGGTAGATTGCAAAATTTGGATTGGGAGGAGATAGGGAGGTGGTCGGCAAAGGCGGCGGCGGTTTCGGTTTCAAAGCTCGGGGCATATGCACCCACCATTGATGAGGTATTAAAGGAATTCCCCACCCTATAATTCCCATCTGGAGATCTTAAACAAAATACCCGCTAAGAAATACGAAGATTTAATGGAATTTTTGGCGTTTTTAAGCGTTTATGACGATGAGGAGAGGATGAGGCAGTATGTGGAGATATTGAAAGGGGAGGAAATCAAGGGGAAGACGGTGGTAGAGCTTGGGGCGGGTTTCGGTTATTTTTCCATTTTGGCGGTTGAGAGGGGGGCGAGGAAGGTATATGCGGTCGAGAGGAATATGGAGATATTTGAGGTTTTGAAGGAAAGGGTAAGGGGTTATAAGAATATCGTTCCTATAAGAACGGATGCTCTAAAGTTTAAACCGGAGGAGGAAATAGACGTTCTTATACACGACTTTTACGGACCCTTACTTTACGACGAATCCCTGTACATTCTTGATCACCTGAAGTTTAAGCCCAAAACCGTTATACCCAACGGTGGAGTCCTCAAGTGTGGGACTGTTAGGTTGGGGGATATAAAGGATCCAACCGTGGACCTTGGGGTTTTGAGGAGGCTTAAGGGTGTTTTGGTTGCGGATCTGTTTGATTTTTATGGAAAGCCCGAGAGGGAGTTTTTAGTGGCGAAATGGGAGTTTGGTAAGGGTTTGGAGGTTTTTGAGGTTGAGGTGCCAAGGGATGGGGAGGTTTTGGTTTTTTGGGTGGAGATCCTTCACGAGGGTAAGAAGCTCTGCTCATCATACGAGTGCAGGAATTGGCCCCTAGTTTTTACTTACAACGTAGGTGGAAGGTTTTCTCTTTCTTTTAGGTGGAGGGGGGATTACTCTTTGGCTTACTTTAGGTGGAAAAAATGAACGCTTTAATTTCCTTTGTTTACATGGAGCATTTTGCCTGGGCGAGCTTCACGAAGTTTTCCTATAAATACAGGGATAAGAGCGGTGTAGCGGATATAGGGGGATTTATAAAACCCTTCAGGTGGGGGGATTATGGGTTGGCAATAGGGGGGGATTTCATAGTTTGGTTTGGGTACGATGTGGGTCCCATACAACTTGACCCAATTTACGCGGATTACTTCGTTTGGTTCGGGATCTTTAAGGGAAAATTTTACCTTCTGCTTGAACACCCCTGCATGCACTACATAGACAGGCTTGATACCCTACCCCTATACTGGAACTCCCTTAGGCTTATGTACAGGGAGAGGGATTTTGAGGTCTCAACTGCCCTTTACATACACAGCGATAAATATCAGTTTCTCTCAAGGGGAACGGACTGGAGCTCGGATATAAAAATATTTAAGAGGTTCCGAGAGAAAATATCAAGGGAAACTTTCCTGACGTTTGAAGGCTCTACATTTTTCGCCCTAAGCAGGAACCATAAGAGGGCTTACGCGAGCTTTGATATGAGGGGTGGTTTGGAGTTTTATAACGAAAAGGGGGATCTTGGGATTTTTTTGGGCTTTAGACCTTACGATAGGACGGGGATAATAAGGGATGCGGAGGGGGTACCTTACTTATCCTTGAGGGTGAGGGGGTTTTGAGGACACGTTGAAATTATTGGTGGAATGCCATAAAATTCTGGGTTATGGTTAGCTTTCTCTTAAGCGCTTGCGGTTGCCCGACCTATAAGGTTAATATAAGCAATAGGCCGGGTGTGGTGGATTACACCTATAACGACGCGAACTATATTTCCACCGAGAGGAGTACAAAGAATATAGCAAGCTGTAAGGGTAAGGTTCATATCGCCTGGTTCGGTAGGAACTCTTCGGGGCAGACCGCGGTTTTCTATAGGAGAAGTACAAACGGTGGAGTGACATGGGATCCCGCCCTTCAACTTACCCCGTTTGTGGGAAATCTGGGACTTGAGATGTGGGTTCAGTGCTACGGGGATACGGTGGTCGTCGCGTACGAGAAGGTTGAATCCGACAACAACATCTATTACAGGTATTCAACCAACGGAGGAAATACCTGGAGTTCTGAAGCCCTTCTAAGGGGAGGTTCAAACAATCAGGAGGCGCCATCAATATGGATATGGGGAAACAACTTCCACCTTGCCTGGTCTGATAATACCCCACCCGCCCTTGTACCCGTATATTACGTCTGGTATGGTAGGAGTACGACCTTAGGCTCAAGCTGGGTTTCAAGTGGGAGGAGGGATCTCTCGGATTCTCCGATAATAGTTGGGGATCCAACGAATCCCAACAGGCTTCACATAATATTTATGATCTTCAACGCCCTCGAGAGAAAGGCTAGGTATATAAGGAGCACCGATGGGGGATCAACGTGGTCCTCCACCTTTGACCTATCAAATGGAGTTAACGCGGGTGGGAGCGGTTTTTGGGGAAGGCCAATAGGTTCAATAAGCGCATACGGGAATTATGTACATGCGGTTTTCGTTGATGAAAGATTCGGGAACAAGGAGGTCCTATACAGGAGATCCACGGATGCGGGGGCAACATGGTCTGCAATAATCAACTTAAGCGGAACACCGGATACATCCTGGAGCCCTTATATATTAACGAATAACGCGGGGGAGGTTAGGGTTTATTGGGTGGATAAGAGCGATGGGGATTACGAGGTTCTGTGCAAGATCTCCACGAATAACGGTTCAAGCTGGTCTGCAAACTACAGATTGACAAATAATACCGCAAAGGACGTTATGGTGAGCTTGGATTACGATCCCACAAATTCCAGGTGGCACATAGTTTGGTCATCAAACGAAGGGGGGAATTGGGAGGTTTATTACACATCCGATCCATGTCCCACATCTTCGGACGATGACCTGGGTGTAGCGGAAGGGGAAGAGGTTGGGAGCTTTCGGATAGGGAGGGATGGGATAATATTACATAAGGATGCGGAGGTAAGGGTTTTTGATGTCTCGGGAAAACTTTATATCTCGGGGAAGTTTGTAAAGGGGGAAAAGGTTCGGCTTAAGAGGGGGGTCTGGTTCATCCTGATAGATGGGAAAATTTACAGGGTTATAATATAGTGTTATGAGGTACTTTGTATTTGACAAGCAGGGCAATTTGAAAGGCACAGAAAGGATAAGGGGCGAATGGGCTCTAGTATACATTAACTGTGAGGCGGATTATTGGAAAGTTTTGGAGAGGATAGACGCCAAGGTGTTCGGGGCAACGAGCTTCATGGGTGCCTTTTCACCCGAAGGTTTTGTTGATGGCGCAATACTCCTTGCGGAAGATGGGGACGATATAAAGGCTTCGTACAGGCTTGTTGAAACGAAGGAAAACAACGCGAGGGAAAGGGCAAAAGAGGCTGTAGAAGAGATAAGGGGAGAACTTGGTGGAAATCCCGATGTTATACTTATGCACGCAACCCCCGGGTACGAGGAGAGGATCCTTGAGGGGATTTACGATGTGTTTGGTGATAATATAAGGGTTTTCGGTGGGAGCGCTGGGGATAACGATCTGACGGGAAAGTGGAAGTTGTTTGATAAGGGGAAAGAAATAAACGAGGGTGTCCTTTTGGTGGGATTTAAAAATCCAAGGGGGATATTCGGGGCTTTTGTGAGCGGATACTTCCCTACGGAATACAAGGGTAAGATAACGAAGGCGAAGGGGAGGGTAATATATGAGATAGACGGAAGACCAGCTGCGGAGGTTTATAACGAATGGACGAAAGGTTTGATATCTGATTACCTTGATAAGGGAGGGGTAATATTGGCTCAAACCACTTTGTATCCCTTGGGTAGGGTTGTGGGTCAAGTATTGGGAATTCCCATTTATCTTCTTTCCCATCCGCATATGGTCATAAAGGAGGATAAAGC
>JBMSAP010000092.1:0-14871 GCA_049414445.1 Candidatus Caldipriscus sp.
TAATACGACGAAGTTTATTGTTGTCTTTCTTCCGCCTATCCTTAAGGGTTTGGGAATTATAGGGCTTACGGTATCCTGATACAAGAACTCCCTTTGGATTTCAAGGGTCATAAGGTCCGCAACGCTCCTTATGGATCTCAAGATCCCATCCTTCGTAATCACGAACGTGTACCTTCTGTCCCTAAAAAGGGCGGATATTCCCACATTATTTATATATAAAATCCCTATTGCGGTCCATATTACTCCCCAAACTATCCCCAAAATGCAGAGATTCCTCAAGATACCCCTCATTAAGGCTTTTATTTTACCGCCGTAAAATTACCCGCTTGAAGATCGTAATAGCCTTGGGTGGGAATGCCCTAAGGAAAAAGGGGGAGGGTTTTGATTTTGAGACCCATTATGAAAACGCGTATTTAACCTTTTTAAACCTACTTGAGGCGGGAATATTTTCCCCCGAGAATAAGGTTTGTATTACACACGGAAACGGGCCCCAGGTAGGTATGGAGTTTATGAGGAATTTTTTAAGTAAAGATAAATTCCCCATTTATCCCCTTGATAGCCTAACCGCTTCAACCCAGGGTTGGATAGGATACATCTTTGAGAGGGCTTTGAGGAAAATTTTCAAGGAAAAAGGGATAGATAGGGAAGTTTCAACGTTAATTACTTTAGTGGAGGTTGATAAAAACGACCCATCCTTGAAGGATCCAGCAAAACCCATAGGAGATTTTCTAACCGAGGATGAGGCTAAGGAGCTTTCAATAATGACGGGTTTGCCCGTGAAGATGGACTCAGGTAGGGGTTGGAGGTTTGTGGTGGGCTCCCCCGAGCCTTTAAGGATATTGAATTCTAACATCATAAATTCCCTTTTGGAGGCAGGAAACGTGGTGATAGCGGTGGGCGGAGGGGGTATCCCCGTGGATAAGGATCTAAATGGGATTTCCGCGGTCATAGATAAAGATCTTGCATCTTCACTTTTGGCGAAAGAAATAGGGGCGGATATTTTTATAATCTTGACGGAGGTTCCGGAGGTTTATATAAACTTCGGAAAACCTAACCAAAAGCCTCTATATAACGCGACGGTTTCCGAGTTAAAGGATTACCTAAAGGATGGGCACTTTGCTCCAGGAAGTATGGAGCCGAAAATTAGGGCGGTGATAAGGTTCTTGGAGGGTGGGGGAAAGGAAGCCCTAATAACCTCACCCGAATATCTAAAGGAAGCCCTATTGGGAAGGAGGGGAACCAGGATAAAATAGGTACCTCCTCATAACCTCCCTTGAAAGGCTCTTTAGGGTATCCGTGGGCAGGACGGAGGAAAGCTCCTTCAAACTTCCGTTTACTTCCACCTTTATGCTCTCCTCGGATGCGGGATCGTAAGGGGTATATGCCACGTCCTTAGGTGTCCTCTCGATTATGTAGTATTTCGGATCAAGTCCCATCTTCCTACACTCCCCCTCAATTCTTTGGTATTCCTCTAAAAAGTCCCCTTTCACCTCCACCGCCTTAAACCTCTCCCTGTTTATTATCCTCCTTGAAAGGTCCGAAATTACCTTATCCTTCTCCTTTTGCCACTCCGAGATGGTATAGAGTATTAACGCATCATCTATGTAAAGGATATCCTCGACCGCCTCGTAAGGGTCTTTTGAGTTTATTATGTTCCTCAGGGGTTTTGGCATAAAGAGATCTCCACCCTCCGAAATTATATCCCTAACCCTCTTAAAAAGGGAAAAGAGCATAGCCTGAAAACCCAAATTCGTCTTATGGTAATAAACCGACCAGTACATAAGGTACCTTGCTATTATATAACCCTCGGCGGCAAAAATCCCTTTGGTGCTCAGAACGAATTCCCTACCCCTTGGTGTCCTGAAGAGCTTTGAGGATTGTATCAACCTTTCAATATCTATTAAACCGTAATCCACACCGCAATAATACGCGTCCCTCCTCAGATAATCAAGCCTATCAACATCCATCTGCCCCTCTATGAGCTGATATTTAAACGGTTCGCAATTTCTCTTAAAGATCTTCAAAATCTCCCCAACAAGCTCTTTACCAAGGATATCCGAGAATTTCGTCTCAATTATGGCGATCCCTATCTCCTCGTGCCTGAAGGGTAGTAAGGTAAATTCAAGGGTATGGGAAAGGGAAGTATGCCCTATATCGTGCAATAATGCCGCAAGCTTAATTGAAAGTATCTCCTTCTTTTCGATCCTTTCGCCCAACTCCAAAAATCTTCTTAAAAACTTTCCACTTAGATGGTATGCTCCGAGCATATGGGAGAACCTGCTGTGCGTTGCCCCCGGATATACGTACTCCGCAAGTCCCAACTGCCTTATCCTCCTCATCCTCTGGAAATATGGATGGGAAATCACCTTAAGGGTTATATCTTCGATTTCTATGAAGTCGGAATAAAGGGGATCCCTGATATACTTCACCTTTCTATCCTAACGAGGGCATAACACTGAATCGCATCTTCAAAGAACGTATTCCCGCTCTTAGCCTTAAGGGATATCCTATCAACCTCAAATAGTCTCTTTAAGTTTTCCGTTATTTCCTCCCTGTATGGCGCAAGTTTAGGCCTTTGAAGGATCACCGTTATGTCCAAAAATGTTATCCTGTACCCCTCTTTTTTGAGGATCTCCATGGTTTTCCTTGCAAAAACCTCACTTTTTACATCCTTCCATCTCGGGTCGGTATCCGGGAAATTTGTCCCAATATCCCCGTACCCCAAACCGGAAAGCAGGGCATCCACTATAGCGTGTATTATTACATCCCCATCCGAATGTCCAATTGCCCCGAACTCCTCCGTTATCAAAACCCCACCCAAAAAAAGCTTCCTCCCCTCCTCTAACCTGTGTATATCATACCCAAAGAGGTTTAAACTTTCCATTTTGAGCTTTCCGAATACCTCCAGATCCTCTGGGTAGGTGATTTTAAAGTTCCACCTCTCTCCCTCAACAAAAGTTGGCTCTATTCCCAAAACCCCCTTAATCAGGCTCCCCTCATCCGAATAAATCTTATCCGCCTTACTATAAGCCTCCAAAAAAAGCTCCCTTTTCACCTTCTGTGGTGTCTGAACGAGGAAAACCCTTTCCCTATCCAAGTAATTCCCATCAAAGATCACACTATCCGAAGGCCTTATTACGGGTATTACGCAATCCCCCCCCGTTTCTAATACCCTCTTTGCGAGATTTATGGATAAATTCGCCCTCGCGGAATCGTGTATGAGGACATACTCCCCCCTGGAAGCCAGAACCCCATTATAAACCGAATCCATCCTCTCCTTCCCCCCCTCAACAACCCTCAAACCATCAAATTTACCAACATCCTCCTTTGGAAGAACCAAAACTATATCCTCTATCCCCAAGCTCTTGAAAACCTCAACCGAAAACTCCAAAATTCTCCTTCCCCCAACCCTAAAAAACTGCTTCTTAAATCCTACCCTATTTCCCTTTCCCCCCGCCAAAATCACCGCGCTTACCATTCTGCTTGAGAAAATAGATACCTTAAAGCCTGCCTGTAAAAGTCCTCAACCGCCCTTTTTAATGCGTTTTCCTCCCCCTCATTATCCGGAAACCATAAAGCGTTCCCGGTTATATTCGCCGATGGGGCAAATTCTTTGCCATTCTTTAAATCAAAGAACTCCACCTTTCCCGACAAAACCAACCTGTAAGATATCACTTTACCCGTGTTATCGTACTGTTCTGGGGACTTTAAGTAAGACGTTATCTCCGTTTTTATCATCAAGTAGGCGTTGGAGCTATCCGTTACCTTGAGCCTCCCATCGGATCTTATAAAACTTAACCCATAATTCAAAGAAACATCCTGAACCAAAGGGTAATTCGTCCTATTCTCTGGAATTTGGAAATAAACCCTATTATACCCCCTCGGTAATCCCTCCCCTAGGGTGTATATGCAATTAATGGCCCATAGAGCGGAGAAGGGAAATAAACTCCTTGGTATCCTTAAGGGCAGTTTCAAAATCCACATTGTACTCGGCCACCAAATCGCTCGCTATTTGCTCAACCGTTCTACCCTCCTTATATCCCTTATATATCCTCCATCCGGTCTCGTTCATCGCGATATTTCCAGCGTTCAACTTCTGGGGCCTCAAGCTACCCAAGATCCCCAAGCTTAAAAGCCCTAAAGCGGCTACTTTCAAAAATTCCCTCCTGCTCATAATGGATATTATAGGGCTGAAAGCTATACCTGTGGGCAACCTTAGAATAAACCCCTATGATATCCGAACCTTATAGGGGGAAAATCGTTTCAAGTTTAAAGGTTTTGGATTATTCGGAGAGGCTGAACATAGCGGAGGAATATGGATGGAACGTGCATAAGATACCCGCAGGTTATGTTTTGGTGGATTTTTACGATCATACGCATAACGCCCTTTCGGATTTTCAATTCGGAGGTTTATTCTTGGGGGATGAGGCTTACGCGGGTAGCGAGAACTTTCTAAATATAGAGAAGAAGGTAAAGGAAATATTCGGAAAAAGTTGGGTTGTACCCGCGCACAACCTTAGGGGGGCGGAACATCTCCTTTTTAAAGCTCTACTTGAGGGGAAGAGGTTTTTTGCAAGCAAACCAACGGAAACCTTAAAGGTTTTGGCAAAATACTTCAAATGCGAGATCATGGAACTTTCCGAATTTCCAAAGGGAGAATTTGTATATATAAGACCTACGCCAAAAAACATAAGGGAACTTCCCACATGGCTCAAAACCCTGAAAGAAAACAACAACTTTGTTATCCTTGACGTTTCAACGATTTTCTCCCTTTTGGCTTTCAAGAACATTGAAGATCTTGGGGATGTTGGGGATATTGAGGAGGAGGTATTGGAAATTTCAAGGCTTGCGGATGTCCTGATCTTTGATGCGAGTAAGGACGCCTTCTCCCATGTTGGAGCCCTGCTTATAACCGACAACGAGGAGGTTTATAGGAAATTCCAAAGTTGGGTTGTATCCTTTGAGGGTCTTCATACTTACGGCGGGCTTGCGGGGAGGGATATGGAGGTAATATACCTCGGGCTAATTGAAGCCTTAAGGAAGGATTATTACTTGTGGAGGTACGAGGAAATTAAGAGGTTTTACGAAGGTGTGAAGGGTTTGGGATATAGGGTTTCCCCAAAATTCTCCCCCATGGGTTTTCATATAGAGGTTGAGAACCCTTACGGTTTTAACCTTGCCCTTTACCTGTCCGGTCAGGTGAGGGCTTACGCAAAGAAAGATGAGCTTTGCTTCCGTATTCCAAGAAGGACATACCTTAAGGAGCACTTCCTTTATTTCCTTGAAGTTTTAAATTACCTTAAGGATAAACCTTTACCAAAGCTTGAGGCGGATTTTGAGACGGATTTCAAGGAGGATGAGGTTTTAAGCTTTGGCATAAATTCTCAGATTCCGAGGTACGAAGTTTTGCCCTTCAAGGCTTATCCCTACAGGTTCAAGTCCGTTGAAATTTTAACAAGCAGGACGAGGGAATACAGGGAGAAGGTGATGGAGGAGGCGGGATTTAACACGTTCCTTTTGAGGAGCAGGGACGTATATATAGACCTTTTGACGGATTCGGGGACATCGGCAATGAGCGATGAGCAATGGGCGGATGGGATAAGGTACGACTGGAAAAACGCTTACGAGTATTTATCCCAGGCGGTTTACGAGGTCTTCGGATTTAAGTATTTTATACCCACGCATCAGGGTAGGCAGGCGGAACACTTCATCTCCCAAGCCCTAATAAAACCAGGCCAATATGTGATAAACAATATGTACTTTACCACAACGAGGTTCCATCAGGAGTACGCGGGGGGCATATTTGTGGATCTCATAATCCCACAGGCACACGATCCGGAATTTGAACACCCATTTAAGGGGAACTTTGACGTGGATGCGGTTTATAGCTTTATAAAAGAGAAGGGGAGGGAGAAGGTAGCTTATATTTGCGTTGAGACGAACGTAAATATGGCGGGGGGACAACCCGTCTCCATGGAGAACATCAGGAGGCTTAGGGAAATTGCGGATGAGTTCGGTATTCCCTTGGTATTCGACGCAACGAGGATAGCGGAGAATGCGTACTTCATAAAGGTGAGGGAAAAGGGGTACGAGAACAAGAGTATTAGGGAGATAATAAGGGAGATGCTTTCGTGCGCGGATGCGGCGAGTATATCCGCAAAGAAAGATCCCCTTACCAACATAAGCGGTTTGCTCCTTATAAGGAATCCGGAAATTTACGCCAAAGTATACGAATTCGCCACAGCCTTTGACGGGAGCCCTTACGATGGGGGTTTGGCGGATAGGGACTTGGCTATCCTTGCGAGGGGGATATACGAAATGACGGAGTTTGAATACCTTGAAAGTAGGATAAAGCAGGTTCAATATCTCGGAGAAAGGCTTATATCCCTAGGTATTCCCGTTGTGAAACCCATCGGGGGACATGCGGTATATCTTAACGCCAAAAAGTTCTTACCGCATATACCCCAGGATGAATTTCCCGCACAGGTCTTGGCGGCGGAGATATACATAGAGGGTGGGGTGAGGACGATGGAGAGGGGTACGGTTTCCGCGGGTAGGGATCCAAATACTGGGGAAAACAGGAAGCCCAATCTTGAGCTTGTAAGGATCACAATTCCAAGGAGGGTATATACCACGGACCACATGGATCAGGTGATAGAAGCGATATTGGGGGTTTGGAACAGGAGGGAGAAGATTGTGGGGTTGGAGTTCGTATATGAGGCGCCTTTTCTAAGGTTCTTTACATCAAGGTTCAGGAGGAAATTATGAGGTACAGTGAGGCAGATCTTCCGGGATTTGGGAAAAAGTTCTCCATTGAATTAAAAAGTGGGCAGGAGCTTATTTTGATAATTCACTCTACGGGAAAGAGGGAACTCTATCTTATGCAGGGTGAGGAGGCAAGCTGTGTAATAGAGCTAACCCAAGATGAGGCAAAGGAGCTGGGCTTTCTGATGGCGGGGGCGAAATACGAGGCGGTATCAACGGAAAGAATGGAGGCAATTTTAAAGGAACTAGTTATGGAGTGGGTTAAAGTGGAAGAGGGTTCAAAATTTATAGATAAGACCATAGCGGAGTTGGAAATAAGGAGGAAGACGGGGGTTTCCGTAGTGGCGATAGACAGGCAAGGTAAATTAATTCCTACCCCCGACCCTTTTAAGGAAAAAATACTACCCGGTGATATTCTTGTGGTAATAGGTACAAGACAGCAACTAAAGAGCTTTCTTGAGCTCTGCGGAAAGTGTAGCACATAGTTATGCATGCTTACGAAATAACCTTATGGGTGGGACTCTTATTCCTTTCCCTATTTCTTTCGGGTTTCCTGCTCAAATTTTTAAAGTTTCCCTACATCCTCTCCTTTATGCTTATGGGGATCTTGGGAAAGTACATCTTCCCGGAGAAGGTTATTGATTGGGTGAGATTCCTGGAAAGCTCCGCCATAATTTTCCTGTTTTTCTTCATAGGCCTTGAGTACTCCTTTGAAAGGCTCCTTGGAATGGCGAGGGTTATAAAACCCGGCTTTATAGATTTCTTTGTGAACTCCGCTCCCGTTTTTCTCCTATCGTATTTAATTACACGTGATCTTATGCTTTCCTCCCTACTAGCGGTAGCCCTTTATCCCTCAAGCACATCTATAACTGCCAAGCTCTTGGTGGATTATAGGAGGCTCATTAACCCCGAGGCGGACCTTCTTATAGGGATCCTGATATTCGAGGACTTGGTTTCTGTGATCTTTTTGGCACTCTTTTCTTCTGCCTTAATCGGAGATTTCAGCGGATTGAATGTGCTTAAGGGGGTTTTGGTGATGGGTGTGGTCATTATTCTCTTTTATCTGCTTAGAGGGTTGGCGATAAAGAGCTTTAAGTATATAGACAGGATATCGAACGAGCTAATATTCCCGTTCTTTATAGTGGGAATCCTCTTGTTTTTGTCGGGATTTGGGGAAAGCCTTGGGGTCTCTTCGGCCATAATAGCTTTCCTCCTTGGGGTTATCGTGCCGGAGAACAGCCAAAGCTTTGAGGTAATTGAAGAAAGGCTTGCAGATCTAAAGGAGCTTGCCATAGGCGTGTTTTTCTTTAGCTTTACCTTTTTGGCGCACATAAACTTACAACAGGATTGGCTTTTTATAATTCTCCTATTCGTGTTGATAACAATTACAAAATTTATATCCACGTACTGGGCTTCAAGGGTATATGGACTTGGGAAGAAGGCAAGTTTCAGGGCAAGCTTTTCCTTTCTGGCAAGGGGGGAGTTTTCGGTGCTCTTTGCAAGCTTAATGCCCCAGGCCCAACCGATAGTATTCTTTGTAGTAATGCTCAGCGCGATTTTGGGAAGTCTAAGCTTTATATATGCGCCTAAGCTAAGTACGAAATTGGCGGGAAAGTAAAGGGGAGTTTTCCTCAAGGTTAATGAGGATATGGTCGCCGGAACCTATCAAATTCTCCCATATTCCCCCATCTATCGGCTCTCCCAAAAGGAGCCTCCTTGCGACCTCTATTGCAAGCTGATGGGAAACCACGAATATTACCTTATAATCATTTTTCTGGGAGAACCATAGGATATCTTCTATGGACATCTTTAACCTCTCCGCCATATCCAAGACACTCTCCCCACCCGGCGCCCTAAATTCCACACTCCCCCAAAGCTCCGGATATTTATCCCTAATATCAAGGTAAAAAAGCCCCTCAAGATCCCCCATATTCCTCTCCCTTAACCTCCAATCTACGAATATCGGAGTTTCTGGGTAAATCTCCCTTATAAGCTGGGCGGATATTATAGCCCTCTTTAGATCGGAAGTAAATATAGCCGAAGGTTTATCTTTTATTGCCCTTACTTTATCCAGGAATATCCTCTTTGCCTCCTCGTAAGGTTCAATATCCGCCCAACCCTGTATCCTCCTCTCATCGTTCCAAACCGTCCTTGCATGCCTTATTAGATAGATTCGTCTAACCATTTAAACCTCTCCCTATAAAACCTTACAAACCTCGGATATAGGATCCCCCCAAGGATATCCTTTATAAACTGCTTGATTTCCCCGTGAGAAACCTTTTCGGAGTATATATCATCTATGAACTCCGCAACCCTATATGCCCCAGGCGGTAGGGACATGGGGTCATACCCCGAAAGCCTATAATCCATAAACTCCCAAGCTACCATATAAACCGCCAAAATTATCGCCTCAACGTACTCCCTTTTATCCACCTTTTCTGAGCCCATCTATTACCCCCTCTATCTTCCTTTTGCTTTCCTCGGATGGTTCCGTCAAAGGTAGCCTATAAGGTCCCATCTTAAAACCCAAATATCTCATAGCCCACTTTAAGGGTATGGGGTTAGGTTCCACGAAGAGGACTTTAAATAGGGGATAGAGCTTCAGGTGGAGCTTGGGATCCCTGCTTTTTACCATATCCACCACAAGCCTCGGAAATAGGTTGCTCGCTACGGATACAACTCCCTTAGCTCCTATGGAGAGGAAGGGAAGGGTCATAGAGTCGTCGCCGGAAAGGACGAAAAACCCTTCCCTTGCCCCCATTAATATCTCCGAGACCGCATCGCAAGAACCCGAAGCCTCCTTTATCCCAACAATATTTTCAACAAAGGATAGCTCAACCACCGTTGATGGAAGGAGGGATACCCCCGTCCTCGAGGGAACGTTGTATAGAACTATTGGGATCCCAACCTTTGAGACTTCCTTGAAGAACTCAAAGAGCCCCCTTTGGGAGGTTTTGAGATAGTAGGGAGTTACCACCAAGGCGTAATCGTAGCCGAGACTATAAACCCTTTCCGTCCATTTTAAGACCTTCTTGAGGTTATTTGTACCTGTTCCTGCAATTAACTTTAAATTTTTTGGTGCATTTTCCTTAAGGATCCTAAAAACCTCATCCTTTTCCTCTTCAGAGAGAGAAACCGCCTCACCCGTTGTCCCCAAGATTACAACCCCATCCACCCCATTTTCCGCCTGAAATTCCAAGATCCTCAAATATTCGTCAAAATTTATACTTCCATCCTCCTTAAAGGGTGTGGGAAGAGCGGTCCAAACCATAACCTCTATTCTACCGTTGTATAATTCTTTACCATGGAAAAGCCTTTAGTTTCAATAGTTATGGGAAGCGCGTCGGATAAGGATAAAATGAAAGGTGCGGTGGATATCCTTAAGGAGTTTGGGGTACCCTTTGAGGTTATGGTAATATCCGCGCATAGGAGCCCGGATCTGGCGATGGAGTTCGCAAAAGGAGCCAGGGAAAGGGGTATTGAGGTAATAATAGCGGGTGCAGGGGGGGCGGCGCACCTTCCCGGCGTCCTTGCATCCCTAACCACATTACCCGTGATAGGGGTTCCCATAGATTCAACTTCTTTAAGGGGTATAGATTCCCTATATTCAATAGTTCAGATGCCGGCAGGGATCCCGGTTGCAACCGTGGGAATAGATGCATCGGCGAATGCGGGATTGTTGGCGGTTAGGATCCTTTCGATAAAGTATCCGGAATACGCGGAAAAGCTTGAAAGGTACAGGGAGAAACTAAGGGAAAAGGTCCTCACAAGCAAGGTTGAGTATTAAGTTATTTCTTTCCGTCTTTTTGATCACTTTTGTTTTTTACTCAAAGAGCCTATCCTTTTCCTTCGTTTGGGACGATTTCGCGAATTTCAATACCCTATCCCAAATGTCCCTATCTGATGTTATAAAACCCTCCCCAAAGGTGATCTCTTTAAGCACCCTGTTTGCCTCAAACTGGAGGCCCCTTACAAACGGAATTTTCGTCCTTTTCAACAACTTCTCCCCCCAATTCGCGCATTTTATAAATCTCTTGGCATTCTCCTTGGGTTCCGGGATCCTCGCGATAATTATTCTGAAACTTATGAAAAACTTCTTACTATCCCTGACCCTTTCCCTCCTTTTCTCCTTACATCCCGCAAATGTGGAAAGTGCGGTTTGGCCCTCGTCGTTTTCCCTTTACCTCCCCGCCTCCTTACTTTCCCTATACTTCCTCATTTCCCAGAGATTTCCCCTCTCCGCCATTCTTTACTCCTTAGCTTTACTCTTTAAGGAGAGCGCCCTCGCCCTCTTCTTACCCCTCTTTCTTTATTCAAAGGGTAGATGGAAGTTGGTTTTTGTTTTAATAACGTTAGCTTACTTTCTCCTCCGACATCTAACGGTGGGCATAATCCCCCAAGAGCAAAAACCCCATTACGATATAAGCACGTTTATTGATATGTTTTACGGTTTCGGATTTTACGTTAGATCCTCTCTCTTCCCTTTCCCCTTTGAAGTTTATGTCCCCGAGGTTCCAAAGGATCCTATAAACCTTTTCCTTGCAATTTTTGTAATCCTTGCATCTTTTTTCCTTATCCGAAAATTTGAAGGGTCGGGACCTTGGGTCATCCTCTTTATCTCAAACATAGCCTTACACCTTTCGGTTGTCGGTTTTGAGAAGGTCCCCTCCGTTTTATCCTTCAGGTACCTCCTCCTCAGCTTGGCATCCCTCTCGGTCCTCCTCGGCTTAACCCTTAGGGAAAGGTTCCAAATTTTTGCCCTCCCCCTATTAATATCCTTCTCCATACTTTCCTTCAACCTTTCGGATATATGGAGGGACGACCTAAGCTTCTGGGAGAGGGCGTATATTAGAAATCCCAACAATGCTACGGTTATGTTAAATTATGCCTCAAACCTCCTCTCAAGGGGAAAGGATAGGGAAGGTTTGGAAATCCTTTTTAGGATATTTAACGGGCATTATCCAAAGGAAGATAGGTTTGATGCGGGGGTGAATATAATGGCGTATTATTACAACAGGGGGGATTTTAGGAGTTGTGCGAACTTTTCTAAGAACCTTGAAGGTTTGGGAGAATCCGACCTATTTTATTACCTAAAAACCCTCTGCGCTTTGGGTATAGGAGATACAGCGGGGGCAAGGGAGAGTATAAAATTGGGGTTCTCAAAATTCCCACACAGACCCGAAATTAGGGGGCTTTACGAAAGGCTCTCGTCTATCCAAGCTAAGTAGTCCGGATTCCCGAGAATTATAGGAAGGGCGATTATCTCGGGTACGGTATAAGGGTGGTTTTCCTTTATCTGTTTTTCAAGTTCTCCATAAGCCTCCCTTGAGGTTTTTATTATCAAAAGCTCCTCATCATCCTCCTCTATTTTCCCCTTCCACCAATAAAAGGACCTTAGACCTTTTACTACGTTTACGCAAGCGGCTAATTTCTTCTCAACCAAAAGCTTAGCCAAACCTTCCCCCTTCTCCTTGGGAACCGTGCAAAGAACAACTATATAACCGTCTTTATTTCCTCCCATAGCTTCTCCATCTCCTCCAAACTAATCTCACCCAACTTTAAACCGCGTTCCTTTGCGAGCTTCTCCATAAGGGAAAACCTCTCTATGAACTTCTTATTCGCAAACCTTAGGGCATCCTCCGCGTAATAACCCTCCTTCCTCGCGTACTGGGCCAATGTAAAAAGCAGATCCCCGAGCTCTTTAAACCTCTCTTCACCCTTAGCCTTCAAAAACTCCGAGAACTCCTCCTCCACTTTCGCCAAAACCTCCTTCCCATCCTTCCAATCAAACCCCACCCTTGAAACCTTCTCCCCCAACCTATGGGCAAGGATAAGGGCGGGCCTCCTGTGATCTATACCCTCAAGCATCCCATCCTTCTTGGTAACTTCCCAATTCTTAAGAAGCTCCATTATTCCCCAATTCTCTTTATCCCCGAATATATGCGGGTGCTTGAAAATCAGCTTGTTCTTTGCGCTTTCAACTATCTCCTCCGCCTTTGCCACCCCCTCATCCTCCGCTATGAAAAGTAGCATCACCACCGTTGCCAAAAGGTCCCCGATCTCTTCCATTATCTTTTCCCTATCCTTCTTCTCCGCCGCCTCAATGTACTCGTAAATTTCCTCCAAAGCCTGATATCTCAAGGAAAATAGGGTTTGCTGTCTGTCCCAAGGGCACTTTTCCCTAAGGATCTTTATGATCTCTACGAATTCCCCGAGGTTCCTCAATCCCATTCCATCACCTTCTTTATTGCCCTCTTTATCCTGAAAGCGTCGGGATGGTAATATATCTGCTGGGCGAAGGGATAGGGCGTATCATATCCCGTCACTCTAATTATAGGCGCTATTAAATATTCTATCGCCTTTTCCGCAACGAAGGCGGATATTTCTGAAGCCATACTCGCTATCTTTGGAGACTCGTTTACTACTATTAATCTGCCCGTCTTCGCCACGGAATTTAATATTGCCTCCCTATCAAACGGTACTATCGTTTGAAGGTCTATAACCTCAACGGAAATTCCCTCTTCTTTTTCAATCTCTTCCGCCGCCTGAGTTGAAGGATAAACCATATAACCGTATGTGATTATCGTAACATCCTTGCCTTCCCTTACGATCCTCGCCTTCCCGAATGGTATCGTGTAATCCTCGTCCGGGACCTCCTCCTTAACCGCCAAATATATCTTCTTAGGTTCAAGGTATATCACCGGGTCATCACCCCTTAAAGCGGTCCTCAAAAGTCCCTTGGCGTTGTAAGGTGTGGAGGGTATCGCAATAAATACCCCACCCATATGGGCAAATATCGCCTCTGGGCTTTGGCTATGATAAAGCCCCCCACCTATTCCCCCACCGTAAGGTGCCCTTATCACTACGGGTGCCTTCCATTGCCCACCAGACCTGTATCTAACCTTTGAGATCTCGTTCATGATCTGGTCAAATCCCGGCCATACGAAATCTATGAACTGTATTTCCGCAACAGGTTTTAAACCATAAAGTGCCATACCGAAAGCAACGCCCAATATCCCCGCCTCGGATAACGGCGTATCTATCACCCTCTCCTCCCCAAACTCCTCTATCAAGCCCTCCGTTACTAAGAAAACCCCTCCCCTCCTTCCCACATCCTCACCCAAAACTATTATCCTATCGTCCCTCCTCATCTCCTCCGCAAGGGTATCCCTTATAGCCTGCCTAAGCTGAACCGCCTTCTTACTTTTCTCTTTAGATCCTTCCTCAAGCTTTATGACCATATTGGGAATTTTAAAGGCGCAAGGCGACTATATATAATCTTCCCCTTTTTACGCAACCCTTTAGATGTTTATATATTCTTCTGGGGCGCAGGGCAACCCTATAATATCCTCTATGAAAAGGTTTTTGGTTTCTTTCTTCTTCGCGCTTCCCCTCCTTGCCCAACCCTTCACGTATCTAGGTATAGTGGATGGGCAAGTGAGAGTATATTCGGGTACAAGGAAGAATGTGGTCTCCGTAACTGGCTTTGGCTCTACCGTCTCCACCGAGACAAAGGTCGAAACGCTCTTAGTGAACCAAAGCTTCACATATATGGGGTACAACGCTAAGGGAATAGAGAGGAGGGTAAATTATAAATCAGCACCGTCGTCTATCTTCGTGGATACGTTTTATGAGGTTGGAAATACCGTGCGCAGACTCATGGTGATGGGTAGGACGCGTTCCTCAACGGTCAAAGCAAACGTAAGGGAATTCGTAACACCCTTTTCGGTGGGAAATAGGTGGACGCTCGGAATAGCGGGAAACACTTATGTTGCGGATGTAGACGGGGATACTAACTGGACGGTCCTCGATACCTTCGTTGTAACAAAGGACTCTGCGTACGTCGTAAGTATGGGTACCATATCCGTTCCCGCGGGCACATTTGATAGTGTTTATACAATAAGGATTAGACTTGAGGGTAGGGTGTGGTCTTCTATAGTTTATTCCAGGACCGGAAGCTCATCCGCCGCTTGGTCGGACACCTTTTACATTGATCGTTACATATACTGGAGGCCCCGCGTCGGTTATGTTAAGGATTCTGTGTTCCAATATGGAAAGTGGCGCTTTCTCTTTATAAATATAAGGGTTTATTTTTGGGAAACCTCA
>JBMSAP010000093.1:0-22189 GCA_049414445.1 Candidatus Caldipriscus sp.
CTCGGATGGGGAGCTGTCATACGCACTTGAGAGGTTAAAGAAGGCGGATTTTGATATGAAGGGGAAGATAAGGGGGCAATCCCAATGGGCATATTTAAAGATCCTCACCAAGGACCTTGTTAAACTTATCGGGAAAAAGCCTTATGAGAATATTGGCGGTTAGGCTCTCCGCTTTGGGGGATGTGATCCTATCAACGCCCGTTTTGGAATATTTGAGTAAAAAGGGAGAACTCCATTTCTTAACTTATCCGAAAAATGCGGAGATTTTTGCCGAAGACCCTAGGATAAATAGGGTTTGGAAGATCAAAAGGAAGGCGAAATTTAGGGAGATCAAAGAATTCGCGGAAATGCTAAGGGAACAAAAATACGACCTTTTTGTGGATCTTCAGGTTAAGCCCATAACATTACTTTTATCAAAACTTTTGGGGATAAGAACCTTAAGGGTTAGGAAGATGGCGGTAAAAAGGCGCCTTCACGTTTGGTTCGGTATAAACTTTGAATTTGGAATAGTTTGGAAAAGATATCTGGAGGATGTTGCACAATATTTCGGGGAAAGGGCTCCCGAAATTTACCCAAAAATATACCCAAGGGAAGTGTTTCTACCGTTTGATATCTCAGGGAATTTTGTTTCTATATTTCCGGAGGCGAGCTCGGATTTAAAGAGGTGGCCGTTTATGAAGTTTGTGGAGTTGGGGAAAAGGTTATTAAGCTTGGGGTTCAAGGTTGTTTGGATGGGGAGGGAGAGCTTCCCAGATGTAAATTTTGGGCTTGACTTTAGGGGAAAGACGGATATATCGCAAACGATTAAGGTGGTTAGCCTTTCAAAGATGGTGATCTCAAACGATAGCGCTCCAATCCATATAGCTAGGGCTTTAAATGTTCCCGTGGTTATGATAATGGGACCCACAGCAAGAAGCTTGGGTTTTGTTTATGATGGCATAAGGGTTGTGGAAAGGGGTTTAAAATGTAGGCCCTGCTCTACTAACGGGAGCGGGAGGTGTTGGAGGGGGGACAGGTTATGCTTGGAGGGTATAGAGGTTGATGATGTTTTAAAAGCAGTTTTAAGTTATTGAACCTTTATCACCTCCCTTATCCTTTCGTCCTTTAAAAGTTCTAAAATCTCATCTTCGCTAAGTTTCTGGGGCTTATCCCTATCAACATCCACAACGCATAAGATCTTAAGCCTTTCACCTTTGTTTGCTATAAACTGGTGGGGGGTCATAGGAGGGACGAAGATGCCATCAAAGGGTTTTATATCGTAAAGTTTTTTATCCACAAGGGCGGAACCCTTCCCCTCAAGAACTAGAACCGCATGCATATGTTGGTGTTTCTCAAGGGAAGTTGCCCCCCCTGGCTCTATCACGAAAACCCTGACTTCAAAACTCAAACCCTCCTCTTTTCCGAAGAGGACGAATTTAATTACATCCTTGTTTCCCTTGTATTCATACTTCCTTGAACCTTCCCAACTTTCGCCGTTAAACTCAAGCTTCATATTATACCAAGTTCCTGTCCAACCTTTATGAACTTCTCGGCTGCAAAATCAAGGTCTTCTTTGGTGTGTATTGCGGATATCATAACCCTGACCCTTGCGGTTCCCTTAGGAACCGTCGGATATACTATAGCCTGAACGAAGATCCCCTCATCAAACAACCTCCTTGCAAACTCCTGGGTCTTTTTCTCATCCCCTATGACTATGGGTGTTATGGGGGTTTGGGATTTCCAAGTATTAAATCCCGCTTCCTTCATCTTCTTCTTAAAGTAATTGGCATTCTCCCAAAGTCTCTTAACCCTATCTTCGCTCTCCTGCAAAATCTTGACCGCCTCTATGCAAGCCGCGGTATCGGGAACCGTCATCGCGGAGGAAAACAGAAATGGCCTTGACTTTTGCCTAATGTAATCAACCAAAATACTTGAGGATGCCGCGTATCCCCCTACCACACCAAAAGCCTTTGATAGCGTCCCTATCTCTATATCCACCTCACCGTGAAGGTCAAAGTGATCCACTATCCCCCTTCCTCCCCTCCCCAAAACCCCCTCACCGTGGGCATCATCCACCATAACTATCGCATCGTACTCCTTCGCAACCTTAACTATTTCCGGTAATGGGGCTATGTCACCATCCATAGAGAATACGCCATCCGTTACAATAAGGGCCCTCCTGAACCTATGCCTATTCTCCGCAAGTTTTTTCCTTAGATCATCCACATCCGCGTGGGCGTACCTTATTATCTCCGCCCTTGATAACCTGCATCCGTCAATTATCGATGCGTGGTTTAGTTCATCGGAAAATATTCCGTCTTCCCTTGAAACTATTGAGGGTATTACGGATAGGTTTGCCTTAAAACCGCTCTGGTAAGATATAACCGCCTCCGCACCTTTAAACTCGGCTAAAAGCTTTTCAAGGATGAGGTGTAGGGACATAGTGCCCGAGATAGTTCTTACAGCCGCCGGTCCTATACCGTATTCATCCAACGCCCTTTTCGCCGCTTCCCTTAACCTTGGCTCGTTTGCAAAACCAAGGTAGTTGTTGGATGAAAGGTTTAGAACCTTCTTTCCATCCACCACCATCCAGGAGGATACCGCACTCTCAACCGTCCTTATATTTACATAAAGCCCAGTATCTTTCAGATTTTCAATTTCCACCTTTATTTCTTCCAAAAACTTTTGGTTTGCCATAGTTTTCAGAGGACTTTAAGGAACTTAAGGGTTATTATTGCCCCCAAACCTATGAATCCCCCCATAAATCCCCCCTTAAAAGCGCTCTCGAAAGCCTTAGGTTTATGCTCTCTCGTGGGTGTTAGGATATAAGCGGAATAGCTGGAAGCCAGGCATCCTCCAGCACCGGAAGCGGTGGAGATCAACAGGGGTAAGGGACCCCATATACCTGAGGATAGGTAAAACGCAAGAACTTCAACCCCAGACGTAGCCAAGCAGGAGGAATAGAACCATACGGATGGGTTATACTCAACCACCGTATCCCTACTAACCACAACATCGCTCAAAGAAAAAAGTAACAAACCCATCATACCCTCTTTGGATCTTGAAGTTCCCTTAACCTGTTACCCGTACTCCAGGAGATCTCAAGCTCTCCCCTCAAGATCCTCCTGCCATTCTCAAGTAGTTTCTCCTTGTCGTATATCAGGTCCTCCCTCCTGTATCCCGGTTTCTTCCTCTCCTTGACCATAACTATGGCGTCGGTTGGGCAAACTTGGACGCAAAGCTCACACTGCATACAAGCCTGATAATCTATATAAAACTCCTTTGCGAAAGTCCTCTTTTTTGTGGTTCCATCGGGCATATTTATGGTTTCCATCCCCCTAACAACGGTTATTATTTGGGATGGGCATATGTTTTGGCAGAGTTGGCAGGCTATACAGTTCTCTTCTCCAGTTTCAGGATTAAGGGTCAGGGCAAAGCCCCCGAGCCTCCACCTCTCGGGAACCTCCCTCTTTTTATCCGGGTACATAACGGTAAAGGGTTTTTTGAATAGGTGCTTAAAATTTACCCCTATGCTCCTTATGAGGCTCATACGCTTTATTCTAAGGTTGAACTACCTCGTTCCTTTTGTTCAGTATGATCACCTTCGGTTTTACGGAGATAGCCTCTTCAATTTTATACCATCCAAACGCCATTATTATCAATCTATCCCCCACCTCGGCCAGCCTTGCGGTGCCACCGTTAAGCTGAACCGTCCCCTTTTCCTCGGTGGGAATCACATAAGTTTCAAACCTTTCTCCCGTCTCAACGTTAACTATCAAAACGCTTTCGTAGGGAACGATTCCCACCTCATCCAAAAGTTCTTTGCTTATCACAATACTACCCTCGTAATTTAGATCCTTAGCGGTCACCCTCGCCCAATGGATCTTCGCCCTTAAAACCTTCAAAAGCATGTACCTTAAAAATTCTAAGGTTGAAGGATCACCTTAAAGATTTTACCCTGCACTTTTATGAAGAAAATCCCCTTATTCCTGAATCTCCCCTTACCCTCAAAGACCCTTCTACCCGAAACATCGTAGATTCTTCCCTCGCAAATCAAATTCACCTCCCCCCTTGAGATCTCGAAGCAACTTTTGCGTGTTTCCTCTTTAACGGAAAGCAGGGAAGATATTGGTAAATGGTTCCTCCTTGAAAGATCACCACCTTGGGCAAACCAGGTGTTGTAAATTGAACCGTTTCCAAGCTCGTAAAGTGTCAATTTCCAGGAGTTGGCAATGAGTAAGTAAAGCTTGCCGAAATTCTCAAAGATTTGGTAGGATCTTCGGGTTAAAACGTTTTCTCCGAAGGGGGAGAAGGGTAAAATGGAGGATGTATCAATTGCGAAAATACCTCCATCCCCCGGTGCGAAGAAACAAACCTCCCTACCCTCCAATATTGCGCAAATTGGCTCGTTCCCAAAGGATAAAGTCCATAAACCCGGCAAAGATCTACCGTTTATGTAAGCGCCGTTCGTTAAGGAAACCGCAAACCTTCCGTTCCCCATAATAGACATATAACCGTCGGTTGTTGTGATGTATGTGGATATATCATTCGGATATAGATATACATATCCGTTCAGGAGGACAAAAACCTTATCGTTCGTTGATGCCACCTGTCTTATTTCCGAGGTGAAAGTTTTTAAGATGCCTAAGGGAGATAGCCTCCATAGGTTTTTCCTCGTTCCGACGAATATCTCGTCGGAGTTTCTTATTGAAAAGGATACCACCCTTGAAGTATCGGAAAACACTGTATCGCAGGAAAGGGTATCACAGGATAGGAGGGTATTTTGGGAGTTTATGTAAAACCTACCGTTGAAGTATGAGACCTGGGTTTGGGTGGGTAGGGTGGGAATATTGTAAGTTTTTGAGTATCTCAGCGCGGTGTCAATTATTACCAAAAAGTTGTTTGAGGTTGGGAAGGATATTAAGCCATCCCCGTAAGATGGGTTATCCCAAACTTCCCCCGGGATTGACGCGCTATCAAGGACCACACCCTCAAGGGAAAGCTTATAAACCTTTTCCCCAATAACAAAGATCTTATCTCCAATTTTTAATGGCGCGGAATTCCCCACTTTGCGTAGATAAACCTCCCAAACCTTCCTTGGGTAGGGGGATATTCTTACCCATACGGGCGGAGAGAGGTTCCCGTTCCTGTACTTACAGACCCCAACATAGCCCCAAAGATCCAAAACCTCAAAGCTCCCAACGAAGGGTTTTAGGGTTATAGGCCTTAGGGTGTTTCTGTCGTAAGAATGGAATAGGAAAAGGGTATCCCTTGAAATGATCCTTATTCCCCTGCTTAGGGGCGCAATTGAGAAATTTGGGGTATCAACGGGAAGGGGTATTAAGGTGTCATGTAAAAAGCGGTAGGAGAAGATTATGGTGTCGGTGGGTAGGGAGATATAGGAGTTTGGACCGAGGGTTAGGGGTTGCCCGTTTATGAAAAAGGTATCGGTTTTTATATTTTTTGGGTTGGTTATCCAGGAACCGAAGGGGGAAAGGAGAACAAGGGGAATAGCTTCCTCAAATTTTACCCTTAGGGTCTCGGAATTTACCAAAAGGTAAGTATCCGCTTCCGTTGGTGAGAAAACCCTAAGGGATATGCTTAACCTTTGTTTTGGGGGAAGGGAGATGTTTATGGTTGTATCGTAAAGGGCGGAAATGTTTATGGTACCGCTGAAGATCCTATCCCCAGAGTTTAACACATTCAGAACTATATCCTGCGTATCCCCAACTTGTAAATACCTTTTGTTTAGAGAAAATTTGAGGCTATATCCCGTGAGGATTTTGAAGGTATCAAAGGGCAAGCTGTTATGCCTGAAGAAATATATCCTGAGCTCGTTTGGGAAGATTTGCGTTGTTGAGAAGGTGGAACCATCCGAAAGTAAAGAGAGGACCCCATCAACCAGAACCCTACATCCGGAATCGCACCTTAGGGTTAGATTTCCAAACGTTGAATCGGGGAAGGTGATGTTAAAGTTTATAGGCCTTGGGTTATCGGACCAGAAGAATAGGGAAGGGTCCCCATAAAGGACGTACCCGTAAAGTAAATACCTGTAGATGTTATCGGTAGTTGCGAGGGGAACGAATAGGGAGAGGGAATTATAAAAGGCTTCACCTAAGCTCTTACCGGAAAAGACGAAATCCACAAAGGCTTTATCGACAGCCGAGGAAAAGAAAGGGGAGTTTAACCTGCTTGTTGCCCTTATTCCTATTACCCCCGAGTTCGGATTGTTTAATATAAACTTTACGAGGGAAGGTTTATCTAAGGCGCCGTTGTTACAATCTATTATGTTTAGGAATATGGGATCGCTTATGTTTTGGGAAACCGCGGAGCTTATGGTGTAACGCCCTCCACCCAAAAGAAAGTGTTGGAAGTTCCCATGTACCACAACGGTGTTGAAGAAGTGCGTCCTTAGGGAATCCAAAAAGGCATTTAGGGTGATCCTTGAGGTGGTATCGAGGGTCATGCTAGGCGGGAGGTCGGAGAACATGTTTAGTACCGCATCCATACCCTCGTTAGTTCCACCCGCCCATAGGTCGTACCCCAAGGCAAAAACCTTCAAATACCTATGGGAAAAGTGTAAAAGGCTTTCTATCCTGTCAATGTAAGCGTCAAATACGAACTCGTCGTTTATGGGCAACCTACCAACGAAGACATCCGCTATTAGGTCCGGGTTATCGGCTACCTCACCGAAGACCCCGTTTCCGTTTGAATCCCAATCCCCATCAAGGTCCGCGTAATATAGATCCGTAGGGATCTCGTTCCCATACAGATAGTAAGCGTTTATCTTGGCATACCTTACGGGTATTACATCAAAGTCCCCTACAAGGAGAACCCACTTCACCCCTAAGCGATGATAGTACCTTATCATTTCCCTTATCCTCTCCGCAAGATCCCTCCCCTGAAAGGTGTTTGCGTCAGATACTTTCCTTGAGAGCACCCTTATTCCCCACCTTTTCTTTAATTCCTTAAACTTTGAGATGGAACTTCCGACGAAATGATCTGGGTAAATTACGAGCATATCAAATCTCCCTTCCCTCCCCCCGCCATCCTCAACGGTGGAGCTCGGAGAATTAGCCAACCTAACATCCAACCTAACTTCCCTCGCATAGATCAACTTCCCCCTATCCGGCTGGTACTTGAATGCAGAAACGAGAACGAAAATCTTACCCTTTGCGTATCTCCAAGACAAAACCCCAAAGTTTCCATACTCACCCCTATATTCAAAATTTGGGATATCGATTTCCCTCCCGTCCGTTGGTATAAAACCCGGCGAGGGAAGGATATAAGTTGATAGGCTTATTGTATCCGCCTTTATTACGGTAAAACTTATATCTTCTATCGGGAAGCTTATGTCTATCTCCAAGAGGACCTTTGGGATAAAGGGTTCTCCCCTGGTTTCCGGATAGAAGCCGTTTTTTACAAAAGGATAAACAAAGTTTCGGAAGGTTTTAATTTCAAGGTTCGGGAGGTTTAAATATAAAGGGATCATCTCCTCATTATAAACGCGTCAAGGGAGAACCTTCCGGGTCCGGTAAAGATTAGGGAAAGGTAAAAGACGAAGTATAAGAGGGCTTTCTCGTATATCGGAAAGAGCTCCCCCCTGATGAAAGCCAAGGATAAAACCGCCACGAGCATATTTATGGAAGATATTAGGGCGGATATCCTGGTAAAAAGTCCTACCGCTATTAACATCTGAAAGAGGGTTTCCGCGGATATAGAAAGGTAAGCCAGAGGTGGGGAGAGGGGACCGATGTGAAATAGGATCTCTATGAAATTTATGTGGGATTGGGGATCAAGGAGTTTGGGAAGGCCGTGCCCGAAAAACATTAAGACCGAGAAGAAAAACCTTAAGAAAAGGATCCCGAAATCTACCATTCCTCACCGTAGATGAAGTTAAAAGGGGTTTCGTACTTGAAATCTTCCGCAATCTCCAGCTTTTTGTTCCTTGCTTTAACTATTTCTAAGGCTGTCGGAAGCCTACCTTCAATTTTCTCCTTAACAAATTCCACCTTCAATCCCCCGAGCCTGTGGTAAATCTCCTCGTTTGAGGTGTAGAACTCGTTTTCCGGGAAGTTTTTGATAAGGTAGTTGCAAACAGGATAAAGGTCAAAGTTTTTTATTCCGTAATCCGGAACCCTCAGGTAAATAGCCCTTTCCGCCCCCAAAGCCAAAAATTCCCTGAGGAGGGTTTCCCCACCCTCCGGACCAAAACCCACCACAAACTTAATTTCTTTATCGGCAAAGAAAGGGGACCTATCCCTTATTATGAATTTTTGATCCCTTACAAAGAATTCCCCCCTACTCCTTGAAAAGCCTATAACCTCAGGGTCGTAAAGGATCTCAATTATTGCGGTTTTCATACGTGCTCAAAGAACCCCTTACCCGTTTTCTTTCCAAGCCAACCTGCATCTATGTACTTCTTCAAAAGATAAGACGGATGGAACCTCCAACCGTAAATCTTTTCAAACTCCAAGCTCATCCTCAAAACCTCATCAAGCCCGATAATGTCCGCGTACATCAAAGGTCCTCCACCTTTTGATTGCGGAAACCCGGTTCCCGCCAACATCCCAAGGTCTATATCCCTTGCGGAGGATACCTTCTCTTGAAGGACAAGTATAGCCTCGTTTATCATGGCGATCATGAGTCTGTTGTAATCAAAGCTATTCCTCTTTTGTATCCCAAGCTCCTTACTCATCTCCTCCGCTATCTCCTCTATGGGCCTTACACCCTTTCCGTAATCGTAAACGCCCGCACCGGCCTTCTTTCCGAACCTACCCTCCTTTATTAGAACATCTAATATGGGTGCGGGCTTCATCCTCTCCCCATACCCCTCATGGAGGATATGTGCCACCTTAACTCCAACATCAACACCGAGTTCATCTATGAGCGTGAAGGGACCCATAGGCCAGCCAAACTCCCTGGCAGCGTTATCTATCTCCTGGGCGGTAGTCTCACCCTCCAGTAAAGCCCAAGCGGCCTCGTTCATATAAGCCATAAGGATCCTGTTTACCAAAAATCCGGGACATTCCTCAACCCTTATGGGGATCTTTGATAGGGATTCGGAAAATTCTATTACGGTTTGCACGGTTTCTTCGGAGGTTTGGAGGGCGGGTATAACCTCCACAAGCTTCATAACCGGCGCGGGATAGAAGAAGTGCATACCTATTACCTTATCCGGCCTCTTCGTTGCGGATGCCATGGCGGTTATTGATAGGGCGGAGGTGTTTGTCGCAAATATCGTATGTTCTGGAACGTAATTCTCAATCTCCTGAAAGACCCTTATTTTCGTCTCAAGATCCTCAAAAACCGCCTCTATGACTATATCAACGTCCGAGAAGGGTTCGTAAGAAGAGGTGACCTCAACGAGGGCGAGCCTCCTTTCCGCCTCATCCTCCGTTATCCTTCCCTTTTGAACCCTACTCTCGTATAGGGATTTTATTGTCTCGTAAGCCTTTTGTGCCCTCCCCTCGTCTATTTCCTTTAGAACAACCGGTATTCCCGAATAGGAAATAACGTACGCTATCCCGGAGCCCATTGTTCCTCCGCCCACAACGCCTGCCTTATATATGTACGCCATAGAAGGTATTTTAACGGTGTTTTTTATCTTTTTAACCCCCCTTAAAATACCTGCTATGCTTAGCCGCGAAGAGATGCTTAGAAGGTTCGCGGAAATATTGGCTTCAAACAACACAATAACCATAACAACAAAGAACGGGTATGGGATGGTTTGGTCCGCGAAGACGTATTATGGGGATGAGGATGGGTATATTTACGTCGCCTTAGAGGATCAGGGGCATACTTTAAGCAACATCAAGGAGAACCCCGAGGTTTATTTTGTAATAGAGAAGGGGTCGCCCGATAGGTTTATTCAGGGATACGGTAGGGCTGAGATAATAGGACCAGCAAACGATCACGAGAGGGAAAGGACGATAGTGGTGAGAAAAAACTTCCCCATAATACCCTTTTTAAAGATCGTTCCCACGACTATAGTTAGGATAGTGCCCACGAGGGTTTTCGTGAGCGACTTCTCGAAGGGTTGGATCCCGCGCTTTGAGATAAACTTCAACGAGGAGGATTTTAAGAAGTTAAAAGAATTATATCCCAAAACGCCAAAGTGGAAGCTTTACGTTCAGGCTACGAGGCCCTGGGTCATATACGCCACCATCGCGGCCGTTATTGTTGGCACCTTAATTTCCGGAAAATTTGACCTGTTAAGGTTTTTACTTACCTTAATCGGCGCGGTTTCGGTTCACCTCGCGGTGAATGCGAGCGCGGATTACTTTGATTATAAGAAGGGAGCGGACAGGTGGGACACCATGGGTTCAAGCAGGGTGATAGTGGATAAACTACTCAAACCCTCCGAGGTTTTACTCATATCAATGTTCCTTTACGGTATAGCCCTCCTAAGCGGTTTGGCACTTTGGTATCTATTGAACTTTGATAGTGTGATCCTATATCTAATCGGAATTGGATTCATACTCGGTTTCTTTTACGCTTTTGTGCCCATAGGTTGGAAGTACCTTGCCCTAGGAGATGTGGCGGTCTTTCTCGCCTGGTCCTTGATATCCGCGGGTTCTTACTATGTTCAAACTCAAACCCTCGATGCGAAAGCCTTCTTAGGTTATATGCCCGTATCCCTACTAATAGTTGGGATCCTTCATGGCAACAATATGAGGGATATATACGACGACGTTAGGGCTGGATACAGGACCTTTGCCGGGATCCTGGGACCCGAGCTATCAAAGTATTACTATGCCTTACTAATTTTGAGCGCATATATCCTCGTTCCCGTACTGATAGCATTCAAGATCTGGCCCATATGGTCTTTGGCGGTTTATATAACCCTACCTCAGGCCCTTAGGAATATTTCTTGGGCTTTCAAACCAAACTATATACAGAAGGGGATGCTGGACCTTTTCACCGCCCAACTTCAAACATCCTTCTCAAACGTCCTGATCCTTTCCTTGCTCCTTGACATACTTGATAAATTGATTTAGCCTTATAATACATTTCCGTGGTTGTTTATAAGTTTGAGGGTTCGCCTTTTGTTTTGCATGCGCCCTTTGAGCCCGCGGGGGATCAACCCAAGGCAATAGAGGAGCTTGTAAGGAGGATAAAGAGGGGGGAAAGGTTTTCCGTACTTTTGGGTGCAACGGGAACCGGCAAAACATACACCATAGCCCACGTAATAGCCAGAATAGGTAGGCCGACTTTGATCCTCTCCCACAACAAAACCTTAGCCGCCCAGCTTTACGGGGAGCTCAAGGCCCTCTTTCCTGAAAACGCGGTTGAGTACTTCATCTCTTATTACGATTACTATCAGCCCGAAGCTTACGTTCCCCAAACGGACACTTATATACCCAAGGAAGCGGTAATAAACGAGGATATAGAGAGGCTTAGATTGAGGACGGTTTCCTCCCTCCTTTCAAGGGAAGATGTAATCGTAGTAGCTTCGGTTTCGTCAATTTATGCCCTTGATGATCCCGATGTAATAAGGGAAAGCTTTTTGGGATTAAGGGTTGGGGATAAATGGAACCTTAAGGAGCTTGCCCTTAAGCTTATAGATTTAAGGTACGAGAGGAACGACATTGAGCTACAGAGGGGTAGGTTCAGGATAAAGGGGGATGTGCTTGATATAATCCCCGCGTATGAGGAGTTTATATTGAGGGTGGAGTTTTTCGGAAGGGAGATAGAGAGGATAAGGATCCTTGAGTCGGTTTCCCTCAAAACCGTTAAGGAGATTAAAGAGTTTGTGCTTTATCCAGCCGCCCACTTCTTGGGAGGGGACGAGAGGATAGAAAGGGCGATAAAGAGCATAGAGAAAGAGCTTAAGGAGAGGTTGAAAGAACTTAGGGAACAGGGTAAGCTCCTTGAGGCACAGAGGCTTGAGCAGAGGACAAGGTACGATATAGAGCTTTTGAGGACAACTGGTTTTTGTCCCGGAATAGAGAACTACTCAAGGCATATAACGGGGAGGAAGCCGGGTGAAAGGCCTTGGACATTATTGGATTACTTCCCCAAAAACTTTTTGACGGTTATAGATGAATCGCATGTTACGGTTCCACAGTTGAGGGCCATGTACGAGGCGGATAAGACGAGGAAGTTGAACTTGATAGAGTATGGTTTCAGGCTTCCTTCCGCCCTTGATAACAGGCCCTTGAAGTTTGATGAGCTTATGTCCCTTTTGGATCAGGTGATATTTATGTCCGCAACACCCGGACCATTTGAGCTTGAACTTGTTGGGGGAGAGGTGGTGGAGCAGATCGTCAGGCCCACAGGAATTCCGGATCCAGTAATTGAGGTTAGGCCCACGGAGAATATGATGGATGATCTTTTGGGGGAGATAAGGAAAACCATTGAGAGGGGTGAGAGGGTTTTAATTACGACTATAACGAAGAGGTCCGCAGAGGAAGTTTCGGATTATTTGAGGGAGATGAACATAAAGGCGGGATATTTGCATTCCGAGCTGGATGCAATAGAGAGGGTGAAGATCTTGAGGGATCTAAGGCTGGGGAACATAGACGTTTTGGTTGGGGTAAATTTGCTTAGGGAGGGTTTGGATCTCCCGGAGGTTTCCTTGGTTGCGATAACGGACGCGGATAAGGCCGGATTTTTAAGATCTTACACTGCCCTTATACAGACCATAGGAAGGGCGGCGAGGAATTCAGCGGGAAAGGTGATACTTTACGCGGATGAAATTACGGATGCCATGAAGAAAGCTATAGAGGAAACGGAAAGGAGGAGGAAGATACAGTTGGAATATAACCGGATTCACGGGATAACGCCGAAGACGGTAAAGAAGAGTAAGGAAGAGATTTTGAGGATTACAGAGGTGGCGGATGAGAGGATCCTAACGAAAGAAGAGGGCGATCTGGAAGATAAAATAGAGGAAATTTTGAGGGAAAAACCCAGAGCAAAGGCGGTAAAGGAGTTAAGGAAGCTTATGAATTTCTATGCGGAAAACCTGGAGTTTGAGAAGGCGATGGTGATAAGGGATAAGCTTAGGGAGCTGGGCGAGATTATATAATTACCTGTCCTTCCTACTCCAATCGTAAGGGATATCCCCGTGGGCGGGTCTTCTAAGCTCGTCCGGATTTTTATGATCATAAGGCCGTGTTATAACGTTTATGACTATCGCCTCCTCCACGCCTATGTTTTTAAATCCGTGCCAGACCATAGGGGGGATTTTTACTAGGATCGGGTTGTGAATACCTATGTAAAATTCTTCAAATTGCCCGTAGGTGGCACTTCCCTCCCTCTCATCGTAAAGGACGAGCTTTATCATACCGGAAATGCAGGTGATGTAATCCGTTTGGAACCTGTGGGCATGCCAAGCCTTAACTACACCCGGATATGCGGTGGTAAAATAAACTTGCCCGAAACCCTCAAATATCTCGTCGTCAATTCTCAGGATCTCCGCAAGCCTTCCCCTATCGTCAGCTATAACTTTTAAATTCTTTACCTTCACCCCCTCTATCATTGGGGAATTTTAACGCGGACCACCTTATAATTCTCCCTATGCTTTGGCTGTTGGGTTATACTATAAACTTCAGCATAACGGATGCGATAACGGGGTACGGAATAAGGGCAACGTTGGTGATAAACGGGACGGTTTATAAAACAACGGAAAATGGGTTCGCGAATGTGGAACTCCAGGAGGGAAATTACGAGATTTCGGTATCCGCCTTGGGATACAGGGACCTAAGGACAAACCTAAAGGTGGATAAAAATACACCAAGGGAAATAAACTTTATGCTTATGCCCATGGAGATCCCTCAACCCCCAAAGGTAAAGGAGGGCTTTGCGGTTTGGTACGGATGGGTGGTTGATGCGGAGACGAGGAGGCCCATCAGTGGAGTTTTGGTTGAAATAAGCACGCCTTACGGCAAGTTTTCCGCAAGAACGGACGATAAGGGGTACTACCAGGTGGAGTTCCCCGTGAAGGGTTCTGGGGAAAAGCCCCTCGAAGGGAGAATTAGCTTCTCAAAGAAAGGCTACACTTCTTATATTAAGACGGGGGTTTTTATCCTTGAGGGTTCGCAGAGGATGAACGCCCAGCTTAAAAGAGGAAACTCAAAGGTTATAGAGGAGAAGAAGCATGGGTTAAAGGAGGAGAAACAGTATTACGAGCCGGAAGAAGATAAAAAAAAATTTTCCAAATCCTCCGATGAGGATTACCAACTGTTTGCTCCCTTTCTTGCTCCCCCTTCCACTATAAGGGTCGGTAGATCGTGCAGTTGTAGGACGTGTTCTTCCGTTAGCATCGTATCCCTTGAGACTTACGTTCAGCTTGGACTTGATGACGAATGGATCGCAAGCTGGCGCGCGCATTCCCTGAGGGCTGGTGCGATACCATACAGGTCTTACGGCGCCTGGCACGTTTTAAATCCAATAAGCTCCTCATATGATATTTGTGATAATGCCTGTTGTCAGGTTTGGGATCCAAACGATAGTTACACCTCAACGATAAATGCTGCGAGATACACCTCCGGTATAATGCTTGAGAATTCGGGAAGAATAGCAAGATCGGAGTATTCCGCGGAAAACAACGATTGCGGATGCGGGAATGGGTATTCGGGTACGGGTTCAAGCTGGCCATGCATACTTGATACCGTATGTTCGGGTAGAGCATGTTACGGGCACGGGAGGGGTATGTGCCAGTGGGGATCCTCAAGGTGGGCAAACAGGGGATTTACATGGAAGTGGATAAACGAGCATTACTATTCTCCGGGGGGTTATAGGATCTCAACTCCTATGAGGATCGTCTCGGTAAGCACAACTCCCGCGAACGTATGCATAGGCGACACCTTCAGGATAGATTTAAACGTTCAAAGCTACGCCGAGGATACCCACAACCAGATAATGATAGGGGCATCCTTGTACAACGGAACTTACATAAGCGACCCTCCGAGGGATATAAAGGTTTCCATCCCTCCTGGTTCCTCCACCAGAAGTAGGTATTTCGTCGTCCCACCCGGTACCTCGGCGGGGACTTACGATCTACTCGTTGCGTTATGGTTTGATGTAAACGAGAATAACGCCATAAACTCGGGGGATCTTCTCCTACATATGGTATCAAGGGTTTCTTATATAAACGTCTGCGCAACGGATGTAAAGGAAAATATATCGGAAATTGAGGAGGGAAGGCTATCGGTTTATTCCGTTGATGGGAGAAGGGTGGAAAGAATTGAGAAGCGGGGATTTTACTTTGTAGTTGATGGCAGGAAGGTCAGGAAAGTTTTTAAGCGGTAAATAATCTCACTATATGTTCGGGGTATTTGGATAGGATCCTTTCCTTTTCTTGTTTCCAAGCTTTTCCAGTAAAAACCGAAATCTCCCTCTCAAATTTTCTGTATTGGGAAACTAAGGTCTCAACAACTTCGTCTGGATATGGATCCTTTGGTAGGGAATAATTAAAAGCCTTCTCCGATGCCTTTCGGAATATAATTTCTCCGAGGAACCTCCGCGAAGAATTTACAAGTTCGGAAAAGAGGTTTGAGGTGATTTCCGCATCAGAGAAGGTGTATTTAAATACAGGCTCCACTTCCGTTGATGGGTAGGTGCTTATGAGGTTCCCGCGCAAGAATAAATTGGGGATATTTTCGGTGAAAGTTGGTGGAGAGGAAAGTCCCAAAGCCGTCAAAACCTCCCTCCCATCGGAAATTATCAAGATCTTGTTAAATCCCCTGCTCACTTCTACCGTCCCATCTACCGCTTTAACCTTCTTTGTATCCCACTGTCCAGCGGGCGAATCCGTTATATCCCTCAAACCGTATATAAATCCCGCCACCTTCTCCACTGGTTCGAACTCCAACAGATAAAACTTCCCGTACTTTCCCCTAAGGCTCCCAAGAATTTCCCCCGTTTTACTTAAAGAACCGAAATTCCTGATTCCCCCAAGGAAACCCCTTTTGAATATCGCAATATAACCCTCATAAATTACTATGCCCGTAAATTGGGAAATTTCAAGCTTTTTCAACAGGTCAATAAAGCTCCCGTCAAAGATATCAAGGGGGGGTTCGGGTATCTTTGGGGAAATCTCTTCAAGGTATATTACCGAGAGGTCTATTTGGTGGTATTCGGGGACGCTACCTGTAAAGATCTCTATATCCCAAGAAAATCTATCGTAATTTTTTAGGTGTTTCAGGGCGTTTTCACCCTTAAGATCCCTAACTTTCAAATACAAAATCTGTCCATTTGATACGAAGGCTTCCCCCGAGCTGTCCGGAAGTTCTATAGAAACTCTCCAAACGCTACCACTCAAAATTGCGGTTGCCTTAATGCTATCGATGAAATCGGTAAAGTTCCCGGTCTTCCTCAATTGGGTGTGTGCCATAAGCCGGGTTCTGTACTAGGTGGTCATCTATCTTGAGCCGGGAGTTATCCCCCGACTTCCATCGCGGCCTACCCGCGCCGCGCTTCGGCGGGCCACCTTATCCCCTTTCGGGGTGCGGCGCTACTTGGCCTTGCTCCGGGCGGGAGGTTACCAGAGCGGGAAAACCCGCCGGGGGATTTTTACCCCCTCACCCCGCGTTACCGCGGAGCCGGTGGGCTCTTACCCCACCCTTTCACCCTTGCCTGGCTTACCACCCTCGGCGGTCTCGTTTCTGTGGCCCTTACCGTGTGGGTTTCCCCACCCCGGGTATTACCCGGCGCCCCGCCCTTTGGAGCCCGGACTTTCCTCCCCATTTGGGGCGACCACCGGCACACACCCAAGATCAATATTTTAAACCCGACAAGTTTAAAATATCCGCCTATGCGTATAACCCTGAGCGTAATAAAGGCGGATGTCGGTGGATGGGTTGGGCACTCAAGCACCCATCCCAAGCTCTTAGAGGCCGCGGATAACGTATTGAGAGAAGCGAGGGACTCGGGACTGATAATAGACTACGTGGTTATGAGGGTGGGAGACGATATAAACCTAATAATGACCCACCAGAAGGGAAAGGATAACGAGGAGATCCACGGTCTTGCTTGGAGGGCTTTCCAGAAGGCTACGGAGGTCGCGAAGGAGCTCAAACTTTACGGCGCAGGTCAGGATCTACTCTCGGATACCTTCAGCGGAAACGTTAAGGGTATGGGTCCGGGCGTGGCGGAGATGGAGTTTGAGGAAAGGCCATCCGAACCCGTTATAGTATTTATGGCGGATAAAACATCACCTTCCGCATGGAATTTACCCCTATACGAGATATTTGTGAATCCACAAAACACATCGGGTTTGGTTATAGATCCCCTGATGCACGAAGGTTTTAGGTTTGTAGTTCTTGATGTGAAGACGGGTGAGGAGTACGTTGTGGATTGCCCCGAGGAAACTTACGACCTCTTGGCTTTAATTGGTAGCGTTGAGAGATACGTGGTTAAGGAGGTTTATAGGAAGAGCGATAACGAGATAGCGGCGGTTGCATCCACCCAAAGGCTCTCTTTAATAGCGGGTAGGTACGTCGGTAAGGATGACCCTGTTTTGATAGTTAGGGCTCAGAGTGGATTTCCAGCGGTTGGCGAGATCCTTGAACCTTTCTCAAAGCCATTCTTCGTTGAGGGTTGGATGAGGGGATCACACGTGGGTCCCCTTATGCCCGTACCCTTCCATCAGGCGAATCCCTCAAGGTTTGACGGTCCCCCAAGGGTGATAGCGGCGGGCTTCCAGATAGCCAACGGTAAGTTAATAGGGCCCAGGGATATGTTTGATGATCCCGCCTTTGATAAGGCAAGGGAGGAAGCTAACATATTGGCGAACATCATGAGGAGGCAGGGTATATTTGAACCCCACAGGTTACCCGAGGAGGAGATGGAGTACACCAACTTACCCAAGATCCTACAAAAGCTCAGGAAGAAGAAGGGGTTTAAGGTCGAGGAGGAAGAGGTCAAGAAAGAAGGTATGGAGGTTGATTGATGATCTTTCACGGTTTTTGGATGATCCCATTTAACAACCCTGTGAGGGTTTCCTTTGACCCGTCCGTTTCCTACGATGGTTTTTCCCTATATTCCGCCTATCAGAGATCCTTCAACCTAATTGATCAGGGTTTCTTGGGGTTCGGTTATAAGGGATTTTCCCTTTATGCGGAGGGAAGTTTTATAAATTTGCCAAGCGAAGATGAATTCTCGGGAACGTACGGGGAGTTTTCCGCAAATTTTGGGTATTCCTTTTCGCCCGTTGAAGGAATGAGGTTAGGGGCATCCCTTTCTTATTATCAGATAAACAACCCGAGGCCCGATATTGGAAATAGATCCTCCTTTGGTTTGAACCTTGGGACATCCTTTAAGTTATATGAGTTTTGGAAGGTTGGGATCTTCGCAAAAAATTTAAATTCACCCGAAATTGGGGGCTTTCCCCTCCAAACCTTCGTAGGCTCTTATATCTCCTTCTCCCCAAGGGAAGATATAACCACCGCTCTGGGCGTAATAAAGGATCAGTATGGACCCGTGAATTACGGAATTGGGGGCGGATGGAAGGTTGCGGAAATACTTAAAATTCTTGCATCCGTTAGGTACGATGGGAGGGTACCCTCTTACTTCGCCGGGCTCTCCTTAAACATCAGGAACTTCCAGTTTATAAACCTCTTCCAGATCCACCCGGATCTCCCAATCTCTTACCACGTTGGGCTTTCTTGGGCTAAATGATCACGGTCTCCTTGTAGGTTCCGTAAACCTTCTTTAGGGCGTCCATTATTTCTCCTTCTGTGGCGTACGCTTTAACGGCATCCAATACGTAAGGGACGAGGTTTTTGTTTTCCTTCGCAGCCTCGATGAGCCTTTGGAGGGCCAAACGAACGCTTTCGTTATCCCTACTTTCCTTCACCTTCCTTAAAAATTCCTTCTGCTCCTCCTCTATCTTGGGATCCACATAAAATTTTGGAACCTCCAAGGGTACATCCTCCTTATATGCATTTACACCAACCCAAATAAATTCCCCGCTTTCAACCCTCTTTTGGAACTCGTACGCCGCATCCGATATTTCCTTCTTGAAATATCCGATCTCTATTCCCTTCAGGATCCCGTCAAGGAACGAACCGTTGCCAAGGTCCAAAATCTTATCGAAGTACTTGTAAGCCTCCTCTTCCATCTTGTCCGTAAGCCACTCTATGAAGTAAGAGCCAGCGAGAGGGTCTATGGTGTTTGCCACCCCTATTTCGTGCAATATCACCTGTTGGGTTCTAACCGCTATGGTTACCGCCTCTTCGGAGGGAAGCTGAAGGGCTTCGTCGTAAGAGTTCGTATGTAGGGATTGCGTTCCCCCGAGAACCGCAGCCAAAGCTTCAAATGCGGTCCTAATTATATTCACCAAGGGTTGTTGGGCGGTTAGGGAGCAACCGGCGGTTTGGGTGTGGAACCTGAGCCTCCAGCTTTCCGGATTCTTTGCTTTGTACCTATATCTCATTTCCCTCGCCCAAATCCTCCTTGCCGCCCTAAACTTCGCAATCTCCTCAAAGAAGTCAAGGTGTGAGTTGAAGAAGAAGGAAAGCCTTGGGGCAAACTCATCAACATCCAAACCCCTCCTTATGGCACTCTCAACGTACGCAAATCCATCCGCCAAAGTAAACGCGAGCTCTTGAACCGCCGTGGAACCCGCTTCCCTTATGTGATAACCCGAAATTGAAACTGGGTTAAATTTTGGCGTGAACCTTGAAGAAAACTCTATTATGTCCGTCACGAGCTTAACGGATGGCTCGGGTGGGAAGATCCATTCATGCTGGGCATGGAACTCCTTAAGCATGTCGTTCTGCAGGGTACCCCTGAGCTTTTCAAAGGGAACGCCTTGCTTTTCCGCAAGGGCGAGGTAAAGGCTATATATGAAAATTGCGGGGGCGTTTATCGTGAAGGATACGGAAACCTCCCCGAGGTTTATACCATCAAATAGAACCTCAAAGTCCGCCAAGGTATCCACCGCAACCCCTTCCCTACCCACCTCACCCTCCGCCATAGGGTGATCCGAATCGTAACCCATAAGCGTGGGCATATCAAAGGCGGTGGAAAGTCCGGTTTGACCAATGGATATTAGGTACTTAAACCTTTCGTTCGTATCCTTTGCCCTACCAAAACCCGCAAACTGCCTTATCGTCCAAGGCCTTCCCCTATACATATTGTAATAAGGTCCCCTCGTGAAAGGGTACTCACCCGGAAATCCAAGCTTCTCCTCGTAATCAAAGTTCGGGATATCAAGGGGGGTATAAAGCTCCTTTATCGGAATTCCCGAAAGGCTTATGAAAACCTCCTTCCTATCCTTGCTGTTTTTCCCCATCCTCTCCTTCCACTCCTCGTAAAGCTCCCTTAGATCTCTCTTCCCGTTCTTCTCCATACCTTCAATTTTAAGGCGGAACACCTTGACGGGGAAAAATTCCAACAGTAAAATATCCACGTATGCGTGAATACCTGAATGGCGTAATTGAGGAAATGAGAGTTTTCGTTCCGGAGGTGAGGGGTTTGATGATCCTAACCCCCGATGGATTACCATTTGATTTCGTGACGTTGGATAAGGATCAATGCGGTGATCCGATCTTAACGGGTGGCTTGATCTCCTTCGCGGTTTCTTCTCTAAAGAAGGCCCTTGAGGGTCTCGGAGATGCGGATTGCGAGGTAGCGTACGTAAAAGGTAAAAATTTGGCTTTGGTTGCGGGAAGGGTCGGGAATTTCTCCGTAGCAATCGTAGCCGACGCGGATGCAAGGCTCGGGCCCCTGTTCATGGAGTTCCACAGGAGAAAAAACTATATCGCCAAGATCCTTGAACAGTACGTATGAAGTATGGAAACAAAGGACAAATTTTCGGAGCTTTTAAAAAATCAGAGGCTCGTTATACTCCCCAAGGATCTTATCGTTTATTTGTTTGAAAATGAGGAAAAAGTCGGATTTCCTCATGGTCCTAGGGATTGGATGGCGAGGGAGGCGGGTAAAAGGTATGCGCAAGTTTTTATGGATTCCTTAGGCGGGGAAATTGATCTTGGGGAGATCCCGGAATTACTTGAAAAAATTTATGATTTCACGGGTATGGGAAAGGTGAAGGTTTCCATGAACGGAAACGAGATATTATTGGAATTCCTACATTCTCCCCTCTTTAAGTCTTCACTGCCACCGGAGAAAATACTCAGGCCTTTCCTCGGCGTTGTTGAGGGCTTCTTATCCCAGATCCTCGGAAAGGAAGTTAAGGGCGAGGTAAGGGATAGATCTTATATTCTCAAGGTTAAGGGATGAAAGGGGAGTTTTTGAGGGCTTATGCGAAGATATACTTGGAGCTTGAAGGGTTAAAGTTCCCGGAGGTCCTAATAGAAAGCGCCTACTCAAACCTTGCCAACTTCATCAGAGATATTCCCGTGGGTGTGAGGAGGATAATAACGAGGGATGCGGGGAAGAAAGTTGCGGAATCTTTTAAAAACTTCCTGAGGGATAGGTACAAAATAACGGAGATAAAGGAGGAGGAAGTTCCCGCGGTGGTGGAGACCTTCTTTCAGATTTCGGGTATGGGGGATGTGAAGTGTGAGGTTGATGGGGATAAGATAAGGGTTGAGGTAAAGGATTCGTTTATGCTTAGGGTAAACCCGGACCCAAATATAGCCTTGGGGCAGTTTATAGGAGTACTTGAGGGTTTCTTTTCCGAGCTCTTGGGAAAGGAGGTTGTGGGGAAAATAGAGGGAAACTCGTATATCCTCACGATCAAATCAGGATCCGCTTTACAATAGCAATATGGAAAGGGCGATGGAAGGAATTTTAAAGGATATACAGAAGTTGGTGCCGGAGGTTTTGGGGGTGATGGTGGCATCGGACGATGGTTTGCCCATGGGATACGGTATATCAAGAAGTCTAAGCATTCAGGACCCAATAATAATCGCGGGTTTGGTTTCCTCCGCAAGCGCTATGATGGAAAACGTACTAAGGGAGTTTAAAGACAACGACTTCCAATTGGTATTTACCTCGGGTGAGGAATACGCAATATTGGTTGGTAAGGTTGAGGGGTTTTATGTGGCTTTTATAGCGTATGCGAGCGTGAAACTCGGACCCCTCTTTATGGAATTCAGGAAGAACAAGGAAAGGTTCGCGGAGATGCTAAAGGCTTATAAGTAGGAGGTGGAGGATGGAGGAGAAGGTGGAAAAGTTCCTTAGGGAGGAGGGGGTTATACTTCCCAAGGATTTTGTGGTTGAAGTTTATTCTCAGATTTTGAAGGTTGCAGGTCCTTTTTCGGGTTTGATAAGGAGGGGTTCCGTTGAGGCGGGAAGG
>JBMSAP010000094.1:0-2211 GCA_049414445.1 Candidatus Caldipriscus sp.
ATCCCCTTCTCCTTTAGATATTCGCTTATCTTCTTTCCCCAAAATCCCGTTCCGGTGTCTATAAGAACATCCTCAACGAGATAAACAAAGGCGTAGGGACCCCCAATGATAAATATTCCACCAAACTCCCCTTCGGAAAAGTCCAAGTCCCTCATTTCAGAAGTTCAAATCTATGTCGTATTCTAACCTGTAAAGAACCTTAACTCCCTCAAAATCAACCTGGGTAGATCTAAACAGATCCCTCAGAGATTCCAAAACCCCTTTCTCCTTCGGATATACCACGATCTCGTAATCCTCAAGTTTTGCAATGTTCTTAACGAACTCTATGGCATCAAGGAGACCGCCGAATCCGTCCGCGAGCCCAATTTTAACCGCATCAACACCACTCCAAACCCTACCCTGTGCCAAAGAATGTACGGAATCTTCCGACATTTTCCTACCCTTTGCCACGTGCCTTACGAACCTCCAATAGAAGTTATCCACCGTTTCTTGAGCCCTTTTAAGCTCCAAGGAATCCATCTCCCTCCAAACTGAAAATGCGTCGGAATGTGGATAAAGCTTCACCACATCCCTCCTCATACCCAGTTTTGAATAGAAACCACCCAGGACGAACTTTAAACCAAATACCCCTATGGAACCGGTTATCGTCCTCTCATCAACGAATATCTTCCTTGCGGGTGCGGAAATATAATAACCTCCGGATGCCGCAACTCTTCCCATTGATACAACAACGGGTTTTTCCTTATCCGTTAATGCTATTTCCCTAGCCATTATGTCTGATGCGAGGCCACTTCCACCCGGCGAATTCACCCTTATTACAACCCCCTTAATATCCTTATCCTTCCTTATCTCCTCAAAGATCTCCCTTACGGTTTTGCTCCCTATGGTTTTCCCGCCTATTATCGGCAGAGGGTTATATGAACTTTCCCCATCCACTATGCCACCCTCAAGGAGAACCAAGGCAATTTTCGCCTTCCCTCCCCTCCAAGCCCTTCCATCTACCTCATCCTTCTTGTAATTTCTACCCTTAACTATCTTCTTAACTTCGTCGTAATAAACTATGCTATCAACAAGCCCAAACCTTAAAGCCTCCTCCGCCGAAAGATAACCGAAGTTCCTTATTGTATTTTCAAGGGAATCCCTGCTTATATTTCTCCCCTTTGAAACTTTCTCAAGCCAAACCTCCCAAGTGCTTTCCAAAAGCCTCTGTATCTGTTCCCTGTTTGCAGAGGATAGGGTATCCTGTATTAAAGGTTCAACCGCGGACTTGTATTTCCCCGCCCTAAATACCTGAACCTTTATACCGAGTCTATCCAAAGTCCCCTTCAAAAACTCAACTTGAGCATAGGGACCCAAAAGCTCTATTATCCCCTCCGGAGGAATATAAACTTTCCCAACGGATGCGACGTAATAAGCCCTTAAAGAATAACCTTCCGCAAAGGATATTACCTCTTTTCCTTTCTCCTTAGCGTATTCCAAAACCTTCCTAAGCTCATCCGCCTGAGCGGAGGATAAACCGAAGTTTGTAAGATCCAAAAATATCACCTTTACCCTCGGATCTTCCGCCGCGTCCTTTATTGAGCTTATAAAATCGTAAAATTTCTTCCCCGTTCCGAGAAATCCCACCCTACCATCTTCAGAGTAAGAGGAAACCTCAACCTCATACTTTAGGCTCTTTCCCAAAACCCTTTTCGTGAATTGTTTGTCGGAAATTAAAAGTCCGAGGGAAGCCCTTGGGTTCTTTAAGGGTGAGAAGGCACCAAAGCGTAGTACGGAATATGAAAGTTCAAAGCCCCCGAAAATCTCCCCATTTTGGTTTATCTCCCCCCTTATCCCAAAATACGGAAAAACCTGCAAATGCGCCCCAATTTTCCAAGACAGGGAATCGTAAGAAGCCTTCTCAAGGTTGTAAATGTCCGCGTATAGGGTTATGTATTCCTTATATGGTCTTAAGCCCAAGCCCGCGGAAAACTTTGGTCTTCCGCCCAAATCTACCCTTCCACCTAAGGAGAGGAATCGGTAATTCCTAAAGAGGAAACCGAGGAAGTAGTTCCTTGAGGTAATATCGTCCCCCGCCCCCAAATATGCTCCTCCAAACTTTACGCCCGAAGCCAAGCCGTAAAAATTTTCCCTCCCAATTCTAAAAAAATATCCACCGAGGTTATAAAAGGATAGGTAAGTTCCGTATATGTTCTCCGAGTAAATTAAGCC
>JBMSAP010000095.1:0-2418 GCA_049414445.1 Candidatus Caldipriscus sp.
TCTCCTCCTTTAAGAGCCCTGAATATAGGTTTTCCTTTTTAAGGGCCTCAACTATAACCCCATAAAGTTCTTGCGGAATTCGAACTTTATACACCCCTATATTTTAAGGCGGATTAAGAAAACCTTTTCTGATAATCTTAACAACCTTATAATATCCGGTGCTATGAGAAGGCAAAATGAAAAGTTCGTTCCGAGAGGAGCGCTGGCTTTCTTTATTGGGATGCTGGCGCTCTACGCGATAATGTGGCTTTCCATATACGCGCTATTGGTAATTTATAGGGGGGGTTGATTATGGATAAGTTCGAGTCCTTAGCTTTAAAGATGTCTTTCGGCTTGGTGGTGGTGTTCTTCGTGGCGTTGGTCGGGCTTGCTGTCCTAAAGGGTATAGATGTACCCACATGCTTCACCGACTTCCCGCCCTTCAAGGAGGGTAAAGTGATCCAGAAGGGAGAAAAGGAATACGAGGTCCATCTCCTTTCGAAGATGTGGGTGTTCGAACCCGCCAGGATAGAGATCCCCGCAGGTTCAAAGGTCACGATATATACTACATCCATTGACGTTCTACACGGATTTCATATAGAGGGGAAGGCGGTGAATCTGATGTCCATACCCGGCGCGGTCAACAAGATGGAGGTGGTTTTCAACAAACCCGGAACTTATAAGATCATTTGCAACGAGTATTGCGGTGTAGGACACCCCGCCATGTACGGGGAGATAATAGTAAAATAGGGGGTGAGATATGAAAATTGAGGGATATTTGCGCAATATAGTCTTGGCGCATATAGTGGTGGCGATCGCTTCCATCTCCGTAGGTATGATCTTTGGGCTCCTTCAGGTCCTCTCAAGGGCGAAAATATTCGTCATTTCTAACGACCTTTACTATCAGGGCTTAACTTTGCACGGGGTTTTGAACGCGGTGGTCTTCACCACCTTCTTCATCGTCGGATTCCTATACATAATAACCGAAACCTCCCTTAAGGAGAAACTTAACAAAAACCTCGTTTATCTATCCTTTGCGTTTATGCTCATAGGTACCCTCCTCGCGGCTTACGCGCTTCTAACAAATCAAGCGAGCGTCCTTTACACCTTCTATCCACCCTTGATGGCTCATCCCACATTTTACATAGGCGCGACTTTACTTGTTGTCGGCTCCTGGATAGCGATTTTAAATACCGTCCTGACATTTCTGAGGTGGAGGAAGAAGAACCCGGGCGTAAAAACCCCAGGACCCATGATCGGCGTTATTACCACGTATACGGTATGGTTCCTTGCCACTATAGGCATAGCGATACTTGCCTTGTTCTTCCTAATACCTTGGTCTTTGGGATTTCTTAAGGGAATAAACCCCACCTTGTCGAGGACCTTGTTCTGGTGGTTCGGGCACCCCTTGGTTTATTTCTGGCTCCTCCCAGCATATATAGCCTGGTACTACATTATCCCCAAGGTTGCGGGCGGTAAGCTATACTCCTCTTTGGCAGCAAGGCTAGCCTTCATCATGTTTATAGTCTTTTCCGTTCCTGTGGGTCTTCACCACCAATACTCGGATCCCGGAATAACCAACATATACAAGGCGGTTCATGCATTCTTCACCTTTATGGTCGCGCTCCCTTCCCTGATCACCGCCTTTACCGTTGCCGCGTCCCTGGAGTACGCGGGTAGGCAGAGGGGTGGAAACGGTCTCTTCGGTTGGTGGCTCAAGCTCCCTTGGGGGAACTACCTCTTCGCTTTCGCCATAGCGGGTATGATCGCCTTTATCTTCGGTGGAATAAGTGGTATAGTAAACGCCTCATACAATATGAACCAGGTTGTCCGTAACACATCTTGGGTACCTGGGCACTTTCACCTCACCGTAGGTTCCGCGGTCTTCCTTACCTTCCTGGGTCTATCACTATATCTCCTGAATAAGCTCTTTGGTAAGAAAGTTTTTAGCAATACTTTGGGCGTCCTCAGCGCGTACATGTGGCTAATAGGCGTCCTCATCTTCTCCTGGGGTATGATGCAATTAGGTAGGGCCGGGATCCCGAGGAGGACCAACCTCGGCTTTTCGCCTTACCTAACCGAAGACGAGAGGATCTTTATGGTGATAGCGGCGGTGGGCGGGATCATTATGTTCATCTCCTTCGTTATTTTCCTGATAAACTTCCTTGGAACCCTGTTCGGAAAGAAAGAAGAAAATGCGGAGGTAGTTGAGCTTGATTACGCGGAAGCATACCACGAGGAGCATAACCTCTCGCCCGTTTGGGACAACTGGAGGGTTTGGATAGGGATAGCGGTCCTCTTGATAATCATAAACTATTCGCCCGTCTTCTTTGACGTCTTCAGATCCACGTACGTTGTAGAGGGTGGTTATTCACCCCAAAGCCCCATACCCATAAAGTAACGCGCGGGAGTTTCTGGGGGGGTGGGGAATTCTCCACC
>JBMSAP010000096.1:0-2511 GCA_049414445.1 Candidatus Caldipriscus sp.
CAACCTTATGTTCCCAAGATCCCTCAACCTTCCGCTTGCCCTCTTTATTGATTCCCAAGAAATGTCAATTCCGACGTAATTTATCCCGCGGTTTTGCTCCGCTATAAATTTCAAAAATTCTCCGTTCCCGCACCCTATCTCTAACTCCACGCTACCCGAAATTTTTATCTCCTCAAAAGGGAAGGTTATTTCCATTTTATCTGCTTTATTAACCCCTCCATCCTAAGTATCAAACCCAATTTGTTGTTGGATTCGGGGGCAAAAACCCCAACATCTATAAGATAAAACTTTCCATCCTTGTTGAACGCATAGAGTAAAAGCGGTCCCCCTACCACAAGGCTATCGTTTTTCCATATCCCGTAAACCTTTAAGGCGGATATGCCCCTAAGGTTTTCCGAAAAGGAATATACGTAATCCCTGACCACCAAGTCCCCCTGATAGATCCTCACGGTTAGGCTATCCCTCAAATTCAGGATATCTTCAAGGTTTAAATCCCTCTCCTCCCCAACAAAAAACATGATGAACCTGTCGGGATTGTGCTTGTTTATTACAAGAATTTCTCTCGTCTCAAACAGAACGTTCCAACCCTTCGGTATGTTAATTTCAAAGTTGAACTTCTCCGAGACCTTCCTTTTGAGGCTCCTATCCTCCCCCACGAGCATCTCCACGTTTGAAATCTCCCTTACCGCCTTTGAGAAAAGGCTATCAAAGAGGATCTGAAGATTGTCGGAAACGAGCCTAAGCAAGCCCCGGGAATCGTATGAGCAAAATAGAAAATTGAGATCACCCTTGATGAAAATATCCCTCCTGACAAAAAATCCCTCCTCATCGTTGCACAATTCCCACAGGGAATCGTTGGGTAAAAGAAGCAAGACCTTGTTCCTATAAGCCTCGTAATTTTTAAAATTCCCCCACTTTATGGGATGGATCTTAAAAAGGGTCTCGCTTTGGGGAGTATTAAAAACCCTAAGGAGGAATTTATATATTGCCCCCGCGGAATACTTGCTATCCTCGGAATAAACAAGGACAACTTCCCTACTTGTACCTCTCAGAAACTGTGCGCCTTTCCCGCAAGAAATTAGAAAGAATAAAATTAATGCCCCTCTCATACCACCCTTCTTAGGGCGTCAACGGGTTTTAGCCTTGCGGAAATATAAGAAGGTACGAAAGCGGCGAGGTAAGAGATGAATAGGGTTAAGAGGGCTATTATTATCCAATCGGAGATCTGGGGTTTTATGGGAACGTAGTCAAGCATATAAACGTCCGGTGGAAGCTTTACGAGTTTATATTTATCAACGAAATAAGCTAAGCTCCAACCCCCCAACGAGCCTAAAATTAGCCCACCAAATCCCAAAAATGTACCAACAAGGGTAAAGATGTTCGTTATCTGCCAGGATGTAAAACCGAGGGATTTTAAGAGTCCTATTTCCCACCTTTTTTCAAGGGTGAGCATTGTTATGGAAACCACCACGTTTATCGCGGCTATAAGGAGGATGAGGGTGAAGGATAGGAACATTGCGAGCCTTTCCATATTAAGGGCGGCAAAGAGAGTTCTGTTTACGGTTATCCAAGAGGAGCAACCAAAACCGAGATCATAAATTTTTTTACAAGATTCGTCCGCCTTATAAGGGTCATCAACGTAAGCGAATATAACCCCTGCCTCCTTCTCCCCCAAGTTGAATATCCTTCTGGCAAGTTTTATATCGGTTAAAATCGTCTGGGCGTCGTATACGTAAAGCCCCGTGGAATAAACTCCCGAAACCTTTACCCTTTTGGGTACGAGGGTTTGCCCAAAGGGTGAAATTTGAAAGACCATTATTTCAACGGATGAGTTTATATCCAAACCCATCTGTGCCAAAAGGTTTTCACCGACGAGAATACCCTCCCCAAAATCCCCATAAAGGAGGTTAAGCTCCCCCCTAAGGTGCCCAATATCCTGGGCTCTCAAGACCACCCCATCTATACCCTCACCCCCCTTTATTATTACCTTGGTTATCAATGCTGGGTAAGCCTTTATTTTGAGCTTTTCGGATATATATTTTGCTATACTATCCGCGTCCTTAAAGGTGGGTTCAAAGATGTTGGTAACGTAAAGGTGTGGTTGGAGGACCAACAGACGTTTTTTAAGCTCGGACTGAAAGCCGTTCATAATACCCGTGACTATGATGAGAACCGCAACACCAAGCCCAATGGCGAAAACGCTCAATAGGGCAAAAACGGAAATTATCGTGCTCTTTGAAGAGAATATGTATTTTTTAACGATGAAAAGCTCAGCCCTCAAGATACCAAAACCTTATATCCCGCCGCCAACAGGAAGTTAAATATTGAAAGCGGAACCAAAACCTTCCAGGATAGGGAGGTCATTTGGTCCAACCTTAGCCTTAGGAACGTCCATCTTAGGAGTACGATAATAGAAAACAGGATAAAGCCCTTTATTAATGTCCAGGCTATTCCGGGTAAAAGGGGTCCCTGCCATCCTCCGAAGAAAAGGGCGCTTACCAAAAGGCTTCC
>JBMSAP010000097.1:0-2010 GCA_049414445.1 Candidatus Caldipriscus sp.
CCCTCTTAAGTGTGTCCCTCGTCGCCCTATTCACAGAGTACGCTCACGCTGTGGCATTCGCAAAAACTTACGGGGGAACAAATGATGATAGGGCTTCTTCCGTTCAACAGACATCAGACGGTGGATATATTATAGCGGGTACGACACGTTCCTTTGGTGCGGGCAATGAAGATATTATCCTCATTAAGACTGATGCGTACGGGAACGTACAATGGGCTAAAACTTACGGGGGAACAGATATATTTGAGAGTTGGCATGCTTCTTCCGTTCAACAGACATTTGACGGTGGATATATAGTGACGGGTCATACATATTCCTTCGGTGCTGGCTTGAGAGATGTTTTCCTTGTGAAGACGGATGCGAGCGGAAACATACAGTGGGCTAAAACTTACGGGGGAACAGATATATTTGAGAGTTGGCATGCTTCTTCCGTTCAACAGACATTTGACGGTGGATATATAGTGACGGGTTATACATCTTCCGCGGGCGGTGATATTTTCCTCATCAAGACGGATGTGAAAATTTTCCTCATCAAGACGGATGCGAACGGAAATGTACAATGGGCTAAAACTTACGGGGGAACAGATGATGATATGGTTTTTTCCGTTCAACAGACATCCGACGGTGGATACATCTTGGCGGGTTATACATATCCCTCCAGTGCGGGCGGTTTAGATATTATTCTCATCAAGACAGATGCGAACGGAAACATAATCTGGGCTAAAACTTACGGGGGAACAGGTATTGATATTGCTTATTCCGTTCAACAGACATCCGACGGTGGATACATCTTGGCGGGTTTTACAGATTCCTTCGGTGCGGGCGGTGATATTATTCTCATCAAGACGGATGCGAACGGAAACGTACAATGGGCTAAAACTTACGGGGGAACAGATGATGATATGGTTTTTTCCGTTCAACAGACATCCGACGGCGGATACATCCTGGCGGGTGGGACATCTTCCTTCGGTGCGGGCGGTGATATTTTCCTCATCAAGACTGATGCGAACGGAAACGTACAATGGGCTAAAACTTACGGGGGAACGAATAGTGATTATGCTTCTTCCGTTCAACAGACGTCCGACGGCGGATACATAGTGGCGGGTTATACATCTTCCTTCGGTGCGGGATGGGGTGATATTATTCTCATCAAGACGGATGCGAACGGAAACATAGGTTCGTATGGAATAGTTGGAAATGCAAGCCCAACGGTGAATACGGTCTCACCAACGGTAACAACACCTTCACCAACGGTAAATACATTTTCTCCTTCCGTCTCCTCGGTAAGTCCAACCGTTAATTCCGTATCTCCAACCGTTACATCTCCAACCTTAACAGTTTCCGAACCTTGCCCCTTATCCATCTCCGAATCCTGCCAAATTGCAAGTGGTCTTATAACCCCATACAAAGGTGGGATAAAGGTTAGCGGATCTGGAGAGTTTGAGGTGAAGGTTTATAATGTAAGTGGGAGCGTAGTTAAGTCCGTAAAGGGTAAGAACGAGGTTAAGCTTGAGCTTTCAAGGGGTGTTTATTTCGTTGAGGTTGTCTCGGGTGGTAAGGTAATAAGGGAAAAGGTGATAATTAGATAAAAAAACCTTAAAACCTTTGGGGGGTGGGTGAAAGCCTACCCTCCCTTTTTTGTTTTTAGGATTTTTGCGCACCTCTTCTTCGTGGGTGTATCTCTTTTCTTTACATCCTGAACTTTTCGCCCAAATATATTTCCCTCGCTTTGGGGTCGTTTATCAACTGCTGGGTTGAGCCCTCAATTAGGATCTTTCCCTCGTAAATAATGTACGCCCTGTCGGTTATCTCAAGGGTTTCCCTGACATTGTGATCTGTAATTATTATCCCTATCCCCATATCCTTGAGCTTTAGGACTATTTCCTGTATTTCCTCCCTTGTTTTTGGATCCACCGCCGCGAAAGGCTCATCAAGTAGAAGGAATTTGGGCTTTAATACAACCGCCCTCGCCACCTCAACCCTCCTCCTCTCCCCACCCGAAAGCTGTAT
>JBMSAP010000098.1:0-6839 GCA_049414445.1 Candidatus Caldipriscus sp.
CTATTACACTGGGGTTCCATAAAACCCCCAAGGCTTCCCGTCACCACCCATTACGCGGACAAGATAGGGCAATTCCTATTAGAGGGTATAATAAGCGATTTGGAAGGATATATACCCTTTTGGCTATGAATCCAATGGAGATCCTTCTAAGCTTCGCATTACAGTACGTTGGTATTCCTTATAAGTATGGGGGTTCAGATACTACGGGGATGGATTGTACCGGTTTTGTTGGGCAGGTTTTTAGAAAGTTCAACGTTGAAACTCCGAGAAGGGCTAGGGATTTTGTAAACTTTGGGCAACCAGTACCGATTGAAGAAATAAGACCAGGGGACATCTTGCTCTTTAAGTTCAAGCATAGGTTTGTGGATCACGTTGGAATATATTTGGGAGACGGAATGGTTATACATTCGGCTTCAAAGAGGGGGGTGGTTGTTGATAGCCTGAAATATATAAAGAAAAATCTCGTTGGGGCAAGGAGGGTTTATTTTAAGATACCTACCTTGGGATTTGATGTCCCGAACCTAATCTAACACCTTTATAATACCCATCTTGGGGACGTAGTTCAGCCTGGTTAGAACGCCGGCCTGTCACGCCGGAGGTCGCGGGTTCAAATCCCGTCGTCCCCGCTTGCCCTTAAAGGATCTGAAGGTGGGGGTTGTGGGGGTGGGGTATTTAGGTTCAATACACGTCTCAAAGTTAAAAAACTTCCAAGAAGTAAAGGAAATCATCGTTTGGGATATAAACCCAGAAAGAATGGAAGAAGCAAGGGAAAAATATGGCGCAACTCCATCCTCTTCCCTTGATGAGGTAGTTGAGAAGTCTGACGCGGTAATTTGCGCCTCACCCACCACTACACATTACGAGGTCGTAAAGTTCTGCATAGAGAGGGAGAAACCCGTTTTCGTTGAGAAACCCTTAACGGACGATATAAAAAAGGCCGAGGAAATCGTGAGGATGTCAAAAGAAAAAGGGGTGAAGGTTCAGGTTGGGCATATCGAGAGGTTTAACCCGGCTTTTTTATCCGCAAAATCTCTAATATCCGAAAAGCCATATTTTATCGAGAGCGTAAGGATGAGTATGTACAATCCGAGGGGAACGGATGTGGATGTGATCCTTGACCTTATGATCCACGACATAGATTTAACCCTCAATTTGATAAAAGAGATGCCCGAGAACATAAGCGCCATAGGGGTACCTGTTCTTACGGATGAGATAGATATAGCGAACGTAAGATTGGAGTTCCCATCGGGGGCTTTGGCAAATTTAACCGCAAGCAGGATATCCCTTGAAAAGATGAGGAAATTTAGGGTTTTCACGAAGGAAAACTATCTATCAATAGATCTACTACACAGGAAGGTTGAGATGGTGAAGAGGATAGATGGGGAGATTTTACCGTATTTTCCTCCCGTTGATGGTTCCCTGGATGCCTTAAGTTTGGAAATAAGATCCTTCTTGGATGCGGTGATATACGATAAACCCGTTGAGGTCCCAGTTGAGGAAGGCTATAGGAATATTCTGGTGGCGAATATGATAAGGAAAGGGATAGAGGAAAGACTAAAGAGGATATTGGGATGAGATTATCTGATTTGGGGAGGATAGTTAAGGGTTGCACCTTTGGGAAAGATGTTGAGTTTTCTGGTATAAGTACGGATAGTAGGGAGATAAAGGAGGGAGAACTTTTTGTGGCTATAAGGGGGGAAAGATTTGATGGGCACGATTTTGCATATTCTGCTTTGGAGAAAGGGGCGGTTGCGGTTTTGGGCGAGAGAAAATTTAATTCAAGTTGCGTTGTAGTTGAGGATACGATTTCCGCCCTTCTTAGGTGGGCATATCATAAGAGGAAAGAATTTTCGGGGGAAGTGGTTGGGGTTTTGGGTGCTGCGGGGAAAACCACAACAAAAAGTATGCTCGCATGGGTTTTTGGGAAATTTTACAAAATAGCATATTCACCCAAGAGTTTTAACAACTTTATTGGACTTTCCACGACAATAATAAAGACGGAGGGGGATGAGGATTTCTGGATTTTAGAGATAGGGGCTAATAAGATCGGGGAGATCAGAAAGTTGGCAAAAATTTCTATGCCAAACCATTTAATATACACCCGTTTGGGACCGGAACACCTTGAGGGATTCGGCAGTACTAGGAACGCGGTTATTGAAGAATACTCCGCAATACCCTTTTCTGATGGGTTGGTTTTGATAAACTCGGAATCTCCATTTTTCCCGGATGGAAAGTTTTACACTTACGGTTTCTCGGATGCGGATTTTTTGGGGAGGAATTTGAGGATCTCGGAGGATGGGGTGAGGTTTGAATTTGAGGGGGTGGAGTTTTTCGTACCATATCCGCATATTGGGTTTGCAGAGAACGCTTTGGCGGTTGCGGCCTTTTCAAAGCTTATGGGATTACCTTTAAATGAAGTTTCGGAGATATTGAAGGATTACAGGGGTGAGGGGATGAGGATGGAAAGGCTCAGATGCGGAAAACTTTATGTTATAAGCGATGTGTATAATTCAAACCCTATATCCGTTGATGCCCTTTTAAAGTCCGTGCATAAGGTTTATTATGGTAAGAAAATAGTTTTTGTTTTTGGGGATATGCTTGAGCTTGGAGATGAGGCGGAGTTTTGGCATAGGTGGGTGGGGAAGAAAATGTGCCTTTACGGTATATCGGCGGTGGTAGGTTTTGGGGAGTTATCAAGGTTTGTGCTGGAGGAGGCGAAAGGGTGCGGTTTGGAGACCTTCTATGCAAAAACCCATAAGGAATGCTCGGATTTTGTGCTGAAAGGAAATTACGATGTTGCTATAGTTAAAGGTTCAAGGGGTATGGAGATGGAAAAGGTGGTCGAGGATTTATGCTTGAATATATAAAAGCGAACAGATCCTTGTTTTCAGCCTTGAATGAGATATTGGGGGAGGAGCTTGAAGAGTTCCTAAGCTATATTACTTCGCATAAGATAAGGCCATATATAAGGGCAAATACTTTAAAAATTTCCCCCAAGGATCTAAGGGAGAGGCTTGAGGGTAAGGGTTTTATATTGAGCGACACGATTTTGGATTATGCCTTTAGGGTTGATTATTACCCTTCTGAGCTCGGTAAGACTTTGGAGCATTTCCTGGGGTATTATTACGTTCAGGATTTAGCGTCTATGTTGCCCGCGCATATCTTAAATCCCAGAAAACACTCTTTTGTTTTGGATATAGCGTCCGCTCCAGGTTCGAAAACCACCCTCCTAAGCGCCCTAATGGAAAACACAGGGTTCATCCTCGCAAACGATTATAGTATGGAAAGAACAAAAGCAACGGTGAATAACGTTGAAAGGTTAGGATGCTTAAACGTTGCTATAAGTATTTACAGGGGGGAAAAACTCGTAAAGTTTTATAAAAACTTTTTTGATTATGCTTTGGTCGATGCACCTTGCACATCCCTGGGAACTTTGCACAAGAACCCTGAAGTGATAAAGTGGTGGTCTCCAAAGGAGGTAAAGGAGATGTCAAATATCCAACTAAGGCTTTTGCTTTCCGCCTTTGAGATGCTAAAGGATGGGGGGGAGATGGTATATTCAACCTGTACATTAACTTACGAGGAGAACGAGGGGGTAGTGGAGAAGTTTTTAAATTTAACGGGTGCAAAGGTGGAGGAAGTGAAGATGGGGATAGGGGAGGTGGAAGGTGGGGTGAAGGGAACGGTAAGGTTGTATCCACATAGGACGAAAACGGAGGGGTTTTTTATAGCAAAATTCAGGAAGGTATAGGAATGTCGAGTATTTATATTCACATCCCTTTCTGTAGGAAGGTATGTCCTTATTGTGACTTTTATAGGAGGGTTGGGGAGGTTTGGGATGAATATATTTTCGCCCTCCTTAGGGAGATGGAGGAGTATAGGGGGGAAAAGGTTGATACCCTATATTTCGGAGGGGGTACCCCTTCTCTAACGAAACCGAAACAGCTTGAGGCGATATTTGACAAGATCTTTAAAACTTTCAAATTGGAGGCTAAAGAGATAACTTTAGAGGCTAACCCTGAAGATGTAAGGGAGGAAAATTTAAAAATCTGGAAGGATTTGGGGATAAATAGGATAAGCATAGGGGTTCAGACGTTTAAGGAGAAGGGGTTGAGGGTTTTGGGGAGGTGGCAAACCTTTAAGGAATGCATAGATGCGGTTGATAGGGCTCTAAATTTCGGATTTAATACCAACGTTGATCTCATTTTTGCATATTCTAATCAGAGTTTAAGGGATTTTGAGGAAGACCTTAGAACCGCCCTTAAGCTCTCCCCTCATCATATATCCGCCTATTCCCTACAGATAGAGGAGGGAACCCTTTACGGTTATTGGTATAAAAAGGGAAAAATTCAAGTTCCGGAAAACTTGAGGGAATTTTACGTCCTTAGGGATGAGATTTTGGAGGGAAACGGTTATATTAGATACGAAATTTCTAACTTCGCAAGGGAGGGTTTTGAGTGCTTGCACAACTTGAAATATTGGAGGAGAGAGAAATATATAGGGCTTGGTCCCTCCGCGGCTTCCTTCCTACCCGAGAAAAGGTTAAGATATAGAAATTTGCCCTCCTTAAATTTATACTTAAAAAATTCACCACCGCCAAGGGAGTACGACCCACTTGACGAATGGAAGGAAAGGATGGAGAAAATATACCTTAGGCTGAGGATCGGAGAGATGGAATTTGAGGAAATTTCCGAATATGTTGAGCTATTTGAGGAGTTTAGGGGAAAGCGTAGGGTTAAGGCGGAATATCTTCACGCATTCGACGAAATAGCCCTCCTTTTAATCTGATCCCAAAATTTCCAAAACTTTCCCCTTTATCCCCTCCGCATCCAAACCGAAAGATTTATAAAGGTCCTCGTATTTACCCGACCTTCCGAAGCTATCACCAAGATTTATAAAGTTTATAGGTACATATATCCTTTCCTTTGCGAGAAAGTGGGAAACCGCCATACCCAATCCTCCCCACATAACGTGATCCTCAACCACCAATATCCCATATTTCGCCTTCGCCGCATCCCTAATCGCTTCTCCATCCAAGGGTTTTACCGTCAAGAAATCGTAAACCGCAACCCCTATCCCCTCTTTTTCCAGCTCAAGGGAAACTTTTACCGCATGGTGCACGGGAAGTCCCGTTGAAATAATTGAAATATCCTTCCCTTCCCTTAGCTTTATCGCGTTCCCAATTTCGTAATCAAACTCGCCGGAATATATGGTTGGGCTTGATGGCCTTACGAGCCTGACATAAACGTATCCGTTGTATTTATAGGCGGTTCTTAAGACGCTTTTTGCGGAGAAATAATCCGATGGAGATAGGACAACCATACCCGGGATAGAGGACATTAGGGAGATATCTTCGCTCATTTGATGGGATGCCCCATCCTCCCCAGTAGCGATCCCTGCATGCGTTGCTACTATCTTTACGTTGAAGTTGGAATAAGCTATAGAAAGCCTTATCTGCTCCCAAGGTCTTCCCGCAGAAAATATAGCAAAGGAGGATGTGAAGGGTATGAGACCCACCGCGGATAAACCCGCAGCTATCCCCATCATATTTTGCTCCTGAATTCCAAGTTCTACATACCTTTCCGGATATTTTTCCTTGAACTTTACCGCATTCGTCGAGTGTCCCAGATCCGCGTCTAAAACCACTACCCTTCTGTCTTCACCTATTTCCACCAAAAAATCCCCATAAGCCTTCCTTATAGGGATCTCCTTCCCAAGACCTTCAACTATATTGACTTTCACGTAAGGGGTACGGTTAAGAAAATCACCTCATCGCTTCCGGATGGGGATATATATATGGGTGTGCTTGAACCCGAAAACTTAATGTCTAACCTTTCGTAATCTAACTTTTTGACTATTTCCCTAAGGTGGTTTCCGAACATCTTAGTTTTGATCTTCCCAAAAGTATCCCCCCCTACCTTCTCCAAACCCCTACCCTTGGATGATAATGTTGAAAGGATAAACTCCCCATCAAGGATCTCCACGTCAATTTCCCCAGTTTCGGGTAAGAAGTTAAAGATCCTTTCCACCGCATCTTCCAAATCCTCCCTGTTTAATGTTGCCCCAGCTATAAACTCAAACGGTATTAAACTCTCGTAATTGGCGTACTCCTCGTTTATTAACCTAATAATGAAGCTTATGTTTGCCCCTTCTACGCTCGTGGCTAAGTAAAGATATCCATCTTCAACCTTTATTACCGCGGACCCCTCATCAAGGATCCTAACAACATCCACCAGGTTTATGGGTATTATACCCTTTATTTCCCCTTCAAACCTCATTTTGGATACCTTTCCCAAAACCGTCCCATCGGATGCTACAAGGTTCAAATATCCATCCCCACTATGGAAATATACCCCGTTTAAGAAAACCCTGCTATCGTTTTCCGCGGAGCACCAGCTCACTATATCCAAACCCTCAACGAACTGCTCAAGGTCTATTGTGTATCCATCATATAACGTGTAATCCGGCGTCTGGGGAAACTCTTCAAGGTTGTACTTCCTTATCTCGTATTCCGAAGATGTACCCTCGGCGGAGATTTTGATGGAATCTTCGGTTTCCATCACCCTTATCGCGCTCACCCTTTTGAACCCTTTAACCAACTTAAGGGTTTCCGCGATGGGTATAAAAACCTCACCTTCCTCCCCTTCGTATATGGGCATATCCTGTATTATCCAACTGTCAATATCGGTAGCAAAAACCGTCAAATTCCTATCCCTAACCCTTAAAAGTACCCCGGGGGAAATAAAAAGGCTCTTTCTTGCCTTACTTATTAGCTTGTTTGCCCTGTTCAAAACCTCCTGAAACAAACTTGCATCTGCGGTAAAAGAGAGCATAAGCGG
>JBMSAP010000099.1:0-18576 GCA_049414445.1 Candidatus Caldipriscus sp.
TGAGTATGAGGGTGCCTACTATGTGGTGGGTGAGAAGGCAAGGTTTTCAGGAAAGAGAATTGAGATAGCGGGAATAGACGAACTCATCAAGTATTACCCACTCATTACGAAGTATGTGTTGGAACAGCTGGGCATACCTCCGAAGAAGGCTATAGTTATTACAGGGCTTCCACCGGGCTATGCGGACAGAGGGAAAGAGCTTACCAAGATATTCTCAAACATGGGAATAAAGTCAATCATTGCCTTCCAAGGGTTTGGGATTTGCACTGATGTTATGGATAAGTTTCCCTCTGGGCTTATCATAGACATAGGGTTTAACACGGTGGATTATCTTTCCTACAGTGTGGAAGAGGGTAGGCTTATCAAAGAACTGTCTGGGACTATTCCCAATCTTGGGGTGATAACTGCGGTGTCTATATTTAGGGACCTTTTGCCAGCCCAGAAGGGTGTTTTAAAAACAAAGCCTTTGTCTGGACTTGTGAACATCTTTTTGGAAGGCAAGTGGCGTGGAGAAGACCTCTCTCAATACAAGGAGAAGGCCCTTATTCAGTGGAATGAGATAATCAAGGCAAGGTTGAGGCAGGAACTCGGCATTCTCTATGGAGAGAAGTCAGACTTAATTGTGGCGGGAGGAGGTGCATATTTGGTGCGTCCTGAGGTTTTCTCTGCGGATGACAGTGCACCTATGGATATTTACATTCCGCCAGAGCCTGAGTTTAGCAATGCAAGAGGGTATTACAAGCTGGGGGTAAGCGGTGGCTAAGGTGATAAAGTGTTCTCCCGAGGTAGCAGAAAGATTAACCAAAAGGCTTTTGAAGAAGGGTTTGGTGGTAGGGATTGTAAAGGAGACAGAAACACTTCCTCCGTGGGCAAGCAGGGCGGACGTTATCTTGATAGTTAAGGATGAAAAAGAAAGAAAGCACTGATATAGACATTCTTGATAGGGTTTTTAACGCTGCGGTGGAGGGTAAAAAGGTCAAAGCCCACATAAAGGCAGATGGCAAGGTTTTAAATCCCTTTTCCACCCTTGACATTACCTTTGAGGTGGATGGAGAGGTTTTAGGCAGTGCTCAGACCCTTTTGAAGTGCGACATAATCGGTTCCTGTAAGTATTGCTTTACCAGAAACTACTCCCACATAGTTTTGATAAAGAACCGCATTGAGAAGACCCTTGACACGAAGTGGGTAAATGTTCTGACTTGGAATGGAGAACCTATTTTTGAGGAGAATTACTACAGCAAGATAGTTATAAAGCCAGAGTATGTTGCGTGCTTTTATCAGGGTGAGGGTGTGGAGAAGCTGGTGGTATACAGGTATAGCAGTATAAGTGTGGAGAGGAGAGGCGGGCTTGCGATGGTAATTGTTTTAGAGAAGGACCGTATTATCAGATACTTTACAGAGAACCTTGAGGTTCAGCTATGAGGCTACTGCTGCTTCTTGTTCCCGCTTTAGTTTATGGTTTTTGCTTTGAGGAAGCGGGGCGGTATTATGGCGTATCTCCGCACCTTCTTTGGGCTATAGCAAAGGTGGAAAGCAACTTCAACCCAAGGGCCATAAACCGCAACAAAAACGGAACCTACGATATAGGACTTATGCAAATAAACTCCTCTTGGTTTCCCTATCTCAAAAAGCACGGAATAGACCCATCTTTGCTTTGGGATCCTTGCTATAACGCCCATGTAGGTGCAATGGTTTTAAGGCACTGCATTGACACCTACGGCCACAGCTGGAGGGCAGTAGATTGCTACAACAAGGGCAAAAGGGCAAGAGAAAGTTCCAAGTATGTGTGGAAGGTCTATAAAAGCCTACTCCAAGCACAAGCTTACGCAAACAACCCGCAAAGTCCTTAAAGATTATTAACAGGGTTAACTAAGTAGGAGGGCTTTCAGAGAAAGTTAGTTAACCAAAGCTATAATTAAAAGCATGCGTGTGATAGAGGTGTTGGAGAGGAGTTCGTTTAGTCTTAATCCGTTGGGAGGTCTGCTTGTTTATTTGGATGGAGGCATATTTCCTAAGAAGCTAAAGCTTCTCAGGAGGGAGGAGGTAGATGAAAAAATTCCGTATCCTTTATTGAACCCTCTTCAGACCGCCTTTGAGGTGTTTTACGAAGATGGGAATGCGGTTGTGTCGGCGCCCACATCTGCGGGCAAGAGTTTGCTTGCCTATTTGTTTATGAGACGGCATGGGGGCAGGGCTGTGTATTGTGCACCCACGAAGGCTTTGGTGGGAGAGAAGAAGATAGAACTTTCCCACTACTACAATAGCGTAGGTATGCGGACGGGAGACAACCTCCTTGAGAACCTAAAGGAGACAAGGCATGATGTGGAGGTGGCGGTGTATGAAAGCTTGGCACAGGGACTTAGAAACAGGGCGGACTGGACATCTGATATATCCTGCGTTGTTTTGGACGAAGTCCATCATATCCGTTCCAAGTGGGTGATAGAGGAGGTCATCGCCCATCTTAAGGCAGAAGGCATACCCATTCTGGCCTTGTCTGCCAGGTCACCCAAACTATACAAAACTGCACATATTTTGTGCAGTCGTCCCCTGACCAGAAATAGGGACTAACCCGTTTCGTTTCCATTATAGCATATGCCAAAAACTCCTTGTCTTTGAGTAGTTTCCTGTAATTCTTAGGAAGCCCTTCCTCAAACCCAAGACCACGCCCACCGATTACATAAGCACTACATGGGAGAGTATTTAAGCTTGCCAATGATTGATGTGTAGGCTGGATTGACCTTTATCAACTGAACTCCGTTTCTTTTACACACGACCTCAATCTTTTCCAGCAGTCCCTTGTATATCCATTTCTGTAGTTTCTGTCTTAACTTGGGCATTCCGTCCCCTCTTCTACCTTTTGGGATCTTCTCTAAATTCTCCACTACTATTGCCTTTCCTTCCCTCTTGGCAATCTCCACTACCTGATGTGCAATCTGCCAACTCAAATACTCCCTCTTGTCTGCGTTCCCATCCAATAGCCCGTTCAAGCTTATCCTCTCATACTTTTCCAAATTCCCATCCCTTGATGTATAAGCCAAAGCCAAATGAAAAGGATACGCGTTTATGTCTATGCCTATAACTCCATTCTCCCTTGTAATGGTTATTTCAGGAAACTTCTCCTCCTTACTTATCTGCGCGTAGATTTTTCCGCTCTTTAGTTTAAGCCTTATCGTGTAAGCAAACCAGTTACCCGTTCTCTCAGCTTGAGTTAAATCCCACACAAAGCTTATCCACTTGTCCCTCTCTCTTAGCAGACCTTACCACTTTAGCCCATACATACTCACCGCTTCCTAAGTTAATCCTCAGATGCCATTGATTATTCAAATTCACAAGCCTAAGGTTTAGATTGCCCCCTTTTGATTTGTCCCCCCTTGCATACAAAATGCCATATCTTCTTTCCTCCCATTTTCGTCTTAGCTTCTCTCTCCTTTTGCCTGTTAAGTGTTTCTTTTTTAGCTTTTCAAACACAACCCTTGAACCAAACACAAGCTTTTTGGGATTTTGTCCTCTTTGTAGGCAAGAGTCCAAAGTTTGCTGTGCCAAAAATATTGCATCGTCTGAATAACGTATGTTTATACCATACTTCTGGGCTAACAACTTTTTCAATTCTTTCCTTTCCATTTTTTCCAACAGTCTTTTATAGGCAAACCTAACCATTGATGAGAACTTACGCATTAAGTCTAATACCTTTTCCTTGTCTTCGCCTTTATCAAATGCCAATAAACACTCTACCGTTATGAAATTGCGTTCATTCTTCTTTTTTACACTCAAAAGTTTTGCTGTCATGCTGAACTACAATTATATTCTTGAACAAAAATTAGCAACTGTTTTTCACCTCCTTACCAATTTATGAAAATCTCAAAGGATGGGAAGAGGGGAAGCTGGGGAATTACAAGCAATTGTGGTGGATCCTTTGAGTAGTCGTAAAAGTACGTGAAGACGTTCTTTCGATTGTAAATGTTTATAACCGAAAGCGAAAGCCTCCCCTTCAATGCCCTGATCTTAAAGTCCTTTGAGAGATAAACATCCGCCCTGTGATATGGGGGATACCTGAGGGAATATGGATAGCTGTATATCTCCTGCGTCCTTAACCTTGCGGGCAAACCCGTACCCGGGTCGTATATGGAGTATATATCGTACCTTGCCAGAACGCCAGTATATGGTAATCCGCTTTGATATGCGAACCTAAACCCCATCTCTAAACCCCCACTGAACTTCCTTGATATGTTGAATATCAGGGCGTTTCTCCTGTCGTACGGGGAGTTCATAATGGAATCCCCAATTTTCACCCTTCCAACGAGGAAGGAATACGAGATCATACCCGTGATATTCCCCACATCCTTCCTTATATAACCGTCAAATCCGTACGCCCAACCCTTCCCTCTCCTAAGTAGGGTTCCGAATATGTCCCTTGGATCCACGTTGGGATTTTCAAGAAGTATGTTGGGATAATCCTTGTAAAAAGCCTCTATCTCCCAATCTCCCCAGGATGTTATACCCGAAATTCCCAAGGAGTACTGGAATGATTTTTGGGGTTCAATTCCCCTATAAACGGGAAGCCAATAATAGAAGGAAGATAAAACCTCACCGAGCCTTCCACCCCCACCCGACAAACCCGCATAATACTGGTGATAAACCCCAAAACCTCCCTTTATAGCAAGATCGGGACCTATAAAGTACTTCGCGCTCAACCTGGGTTCCGGGTTTACGAAAACCACATCCCTATTTTTATCCTGAAAAAGCCTCCTTAAAAATCCGTTGACCCTCAAACCTAGGGAGAGGTTGTAATTCCCGCGTTTAAATAAATACTCCCCGTAAAGGGATAAGGTGTAAGAAAGCCCCGAAAATTCAAATCTTGATGCGAAAAAATCCTGTTCAAGTTTCCCCCAACCCCTATGCGCCTCGAATCCAAAGTTCTTCTCAAGATCTTCATATATCCTTAAAAATTCCGTCCTAAAATTCACCAAATTCATTGGGACGTTAAACGAAGCTATTGTCTGATCGTTAAAACCGAAGGAGAAGCCGTTGGTAAAGTTCGTGGTGCTTATAGATGTAAAGTTCAGCAAATTCCCCATAACGTACCTTGAGTTAATTGAAATTACATCGTTTCCCCAAATCATCCTCAAGAACCCACCACCCAACCTAAAATTGAAATTATCCCTTCCGTGCATAAATGTTGCGGAAAGTGTCCAATTTTCGTTAACGTCCTTATAAACCTTCCCGAGGATATCGTAGAAGTAATATGGGAAGTTGTAATCAAGGAACTTTAAGGTGTAATCAAAGTATGATCTCCTTGCGGAGATGAATGCCCCGTAATTTTTCCCCTTGTATGTTTGGAAGATCTTTGAAGCCAAAAGGCTCACGGAGAGGTTGCCGTAGGTACTATCGGGATCTATGGTTTTCATTTCTAGAATGGAGGAGGTGAAATTTCCGAATTTTGCGGGAAAGATGGACCTGTAAAAGTTGAAGCTTTCAAGGGCATCCGCGTCAAATATGGAGAAAAACCCCCCCAAATGGTAAGGGTTGAATATTACCGCGTTATCAAGCAATACACCATTCTCGCTTGGGCTACCGCTCCTTACAGAAAACTTACCGGAAAAGTCCGCAAGCGGTATAACTCCCGGAAGATCCTGAATGGTTTTAAAGATATCCGCGGTTATAAAGGAAGGGGCGCTCCTTATCACCTCCGCCTTAAACCTCAAGACCTGACCAGTCTCCTTCCTGAACTCCTCCCTTTTGGCGGTTATCACTATCTCCCTCGTTTGTATAGGTTTTTCCCTCAAGAATATATCATACCTTATGGTGGTATCTTTACCTTCAACTGTAAATTTGTATGTTTCCTTTCCCAAGGCACTGACCGTTATTGTCCATCTCCCGTTCGGGAGCTTAAGGTAGTACTTTCCGTTTTCATCCGAGTACGTACCCTTCTTTAGTTCCTCAACCCTGATGACCGCAAAGGGTACCCTTTGGTTCAGGCTATCCCTAATTTCCCCCTCAACCACTATGTACGAGATTATGAACATAAGTAACAATTTTAAACCCGCATAAAATTTCCCAATGACGTTTCCTATACTCAAATTTTACACATACGAAAGCGCACATTTTTTCATACACTATCATAAGGAGGTTGAGGAGGTAGTTGTAACCGTCTCGGAGATCGCCGATAGCGTCTATGAGGATCTTGTTAAGTTTTTTGGATTCGACGTTGGTAAGATAAACTTGGTAATACTTGATGCTTACGACTTTTCAAACGGCTTTTCCACGCCCTTTTACGAAAGAACAATTTACGTATTCCTACAGAACCCGCACGCGGACTTTTATTTCGGATTTGGCTCTATGAAAAGCTGGCTTGAGCTCGTTATAACCCACGAACTCGCACATATCTTCCACCTTGAGTATCCCCACAAATTCTGGAATATACCCATTTCAGAAGGTTTTAGGAAGAACTTTGGAAGGTTGCCATCGCCTGTTGCCTTTCCCAATATCCTTGATCCGGGATGGCAAATGGAGGGTTTGGCGGTTTATCTTGAATCAAAGGGGGGATACGGTAGGCTTAATTCCGGGCATTACAGGAATATGCTTCTTGCGTATATTAGGGGGAACAGGTTTTCGCCCGATTTAATGTCCGCTTCTCCTCCTAACTGGGTGGGTGGCAACTCCCCATACCTCTTTGGTTCATTTTTTACCAAGTACCTTGCCGATAAATACGGGGAAAACTATGTTATTGAACGTTTTGTAAAATCTTCTTATTTTGAGGATCCGGGATGTCTGACGACACTAGGCATAATATCCGGGCAATATCTATCAAGGGACGAGGAGGATTTCAGAATTTGGTATAAGTCCCTTTTGAGGGAAAGCGAAGGATTTCTTTTCCCAGAAACCGTATTTAAGGTGGATGGTGATATACAGCTTTCCCCCGCAATATCCCCATCGGGAAATTTCCTAGCCTTCCTTGAAGATCCTTCTTACGATTACCCATCCCTAATTATTTTTGATTTAAGGAAAGGTAAAGTGGTTGCAAGGCTGAAGGGTGCGATACTTCCCGGAATACGGTTTGATGGGGATAGCGCGGTGATATTTGCGAAGTATGAGAACTTTAGGAATTTCTTCGTATTTTCCGACATATACAGGTGGGAGTTTTTTAGGGGGAAAGTTGAGAGGATCACAAAAGGTGAAAGGGCGTTTTCACCCTATAAAAATGGGGATAGCCTCTTTTTCGTAAGGAGAAGGGGTTTATATCAGGAGATCGTTTTGAGAATTGGGAAGGAGGAAAGGGTTTTATATAGGGGGGAGATATACGAGGGTTTCAACAATTTGGAGTATTTCAAAGGTAAGCTTTTCTTTAGCATAAACGAGGACGGTAGGTACGATATCGCTTCCCTTGACATTGAAAGTGGAAAACTTGAAAGGCTCACGGAAGACGATGCGGTTGATATACTTTCCTTTGTCGATAGTTCGGGGATTTACTTCTCGAGGGATGAGGGGGATGGTTATAGGGTCTTCTTGTACAGGGAAGGGAAGTTCTTTAAAGGTAAGGAGAGGTTCTTCTCCGCAATTTATCCTACCCCTTTTAAAGGGAAGATCTTGGCATCCTTTTTAACCCCAAAGGGATATAGGATAGGCCTTTCAAAAGTTTCCTTTGAAGAGACCGAAATCCAAAAGGGTAGAAAAAAGGAGAAAATATTTTACCACCTCAAGCCCATATCAAAACCCTACAACCCCATCCCCCACCTCTTACCAAAATATTGGTACCCAGAGATTTACGCGAAATTTGACACAACAAAGTTTATCAGCATTTCCATACTCTCATCCGGCGGTGATGTTTTATACAGGCACCCTTGGGAAGGTTCCCTAAACTTTTCCCTCAAGCTTGATAAGGATACGCTTTTCAAATTCCACCCATTCATTTCCTGGATATATAGGGGGGTTTATCCCTTTATATCCCTATCCCTTTCGGGTGAAACACTTTCTTCCTCCCTTATCTTCCCGTTTTACGGTATGAGGAGTAGGAAGGGTTTCCTGATTTTGGGCAGGTTTTCGAAAGATTCCATGAAAGGTGGCGTAGGGGGATATTACTCCAGTGCATTTTCTTACAAGAAAACAGCTTTCCTTGCGGAGGGATTTGCGCTTTACTCCGAAGTTCTTTACGGGAAAGGTGGATGGGAGAGATATTTATCCGGAAAATGGGCTTTTCAAATCAACCCATTCCTTGTAAATTTTCGGGGTTATCACTGGGATGGGGAAACTCGTTATGAAGCCTTCCTCCTTCCGAACCTCTTTAACCCAAACTTTCCAGACATAAATATCGGAATTTTGCCCCCTCCAAGTAGGCACTTTGTTTCCATCCTTTACCTTTTAAGAATTTATCCCTCCCTGTTTTACGATGGAAACGTTGGATTTATGCTCTTTGGGGACTTTCAGTTTCTTGGAAATTTAGTGTTCTCGCTGGGTTTTGGTTATTCGGTTTATCCAACGAAAGGTTTTAGGCTCTTGGTTATGTGAGCAACCTTATAATATCTTCTTCGGGCGCGTAGCTCAGGCGGTTAGAGCGCTCGTTTGACATGCGAGAGGTCGGAGGTTCGACTCCTCCCGCGCCCACTTGAATCTTCTCCTTTCCAACGAATATCTCTTATGGTCAATAAAGGTTGGGGTGATCCTTTTCGTGGTTCTGACTGTCGCTGCGTATATGGTTTGGGCGGAGAGGAGGGTATCCGCTTGGATGCAGGACAGGATAGGTCCGAACTTGGTGGGTCCCTTCGGGTTATTGCAACCTCTTGCGGACGTAATAAAACTTGCCTTCAAAGAGGATATAGTACCATATACCGCGGATAAGCTTTTACACTTTTTGGCTCCCGGCATAATAATGATGGCTCCCATCCTCGCCCTATCCGTGATTCCCTTTGCCCCCGGAATATGGATAGCAAACCCTGACTTTGGTTTGCTCTGGCTTTTGGGAGCAACTTCCATAGCCGCCTATGGGGTGATACTCGGAGGAATAGCTGGGGGAAGCAAATATCCATTGCTGGGCAGTCTTAGGTCAATGTCCCAAATAGTCTCTTACGAGCTACCGATGGCCATATCCGCTCTGGGTCCCGCGGTTATGGCGGGTTCCCTATCCCTAGTTGATATAGTGGAGGCTCAAAGGGATCTTTGGTTTGTTGTTCCCCAGTTTATCGGATTTATAGTTTTTCTTATAACCACATATGCGGAGACAAACAGGCTACCCTTTGATCTGCCCGAGGCGGAGGCGGAGCTGGTAGGGGGATATCACACCGAGTTTTCCTCAATGAAGTTCGCCTGGTTTTTCGCCGGGGAATACGCAAATATGGTTATAGCCTCTTCCGCGGTTAGCGTACTTTTCCTTGGGGGTTGGCACGGCCCCTTTATGGATGGCCTCCATTGGACGGTAATAAAGACCCTTTTCTTCCTCTTCCTGTTCCTTTGGGTTAGGTGGACCCTACCCAGGTTCAGGTTTGACCAGCTTATGTTCTTCAGTTGGAAGGTTCTCCTTCCTTTGTCCCTTATAAACCTTGCCATTGCGGTTATTCTGAAAGTTCTGTGGTAAAGGGTATAGGGATCGATGTAGTGAATCTTGGAAGGTTTGAAAGGATCTTAAAAAGAACGCCCAAGTTAAAACTTAGGCTTTTTACGGAAAGGGAGATTGTTTCTTCTTATTCCTTATGGAACTTGGCTGGGAAGTTTGCGGGGAAGGAGGCGGTTTTAAAGTCGGTTGGCTTGGGCTTAAGTGGTGGTATAAGATGGAAGGATATAGAGATACTCGGGGATTCTCAATCTCCACCCAAGGTTTTTTTAAGCGGTAAGGCAAAGGAACTATTGGGCAACTATAATTTCCTCCTATCAATTTCCCATGATGAGGATCTCGTAATAGCGGTATGCGTGGCTTTATATCAAGGTACTTAAAGTTCGTAAAATCCCAAATTGAGCCATCCCCCTCGGAGCTTAAAGGACTCTTTATCTTGATCTTTATAGCGTTATTGGGAATAGGGTACGACTACTATCAAAAAATCACCTCCCCCGTAGCGAATATAAAAGAAGCCGGCGAATCGAAGGTTTTAAGGGATACATTAAGGGATACATTAAGGGAAAGGGAAATCTTCGTTGTTGAGAGGAGGAAGTTTTATAAAAGGAAACCCTTAAGGGAGGGGGAGAAGATAAACATAAATAAAGCGAGTATTTCCGAGCTTACAAGGCTTCCGGGTGTAGGTCCCAGGATTGCGGAAAGGATATACGAGTATAGAAAACAGGTTGGTAAATTCAAATCCGTTGAAGAACTTCTAAACGTAAAGGGTATAGGTCCCAAAAAACTTGAAAAAATGAGACCCTATATTACCCTTTAAGGTTTTCCGAGATAACCTCCGAAATATCCTTTACCTTCTCCGGAGGAAGTCCCTTCGCCTTCACCCCATCCGTTATCATAACGAGGCAAAATGGACATCCCACCACTATCTCGTCGGGCTCCTTACTTAAAAGTTCCTCCGTTCTTTCAAGATTTATCTTCTTCCCCATCTTTTCTTCCAACCACATCCTACCTCCACCCGCACCACAGCAGAAGGAATTTCCCATTGATCTTTCCGCCTCAACGGTATCCCCAAGGGATTTTAATATAAACCTCGGTTCCTCATAAACCCCGTTGTGCCTACCGAGGTAACAAGGATCGTGGAATATGTATTTCTTCCCATCCTTTTCAACCTTCAGCTTCCCCTCCCTTATTAGCATGGCAAGGTATTCCGTATGATGATATACCTTTATTTCCTGCTCCAGACCAAAATCCGGGTATTCGTTCTTTATTGTGTGATAGCAGTGGGGACAGGAAGTTACTATCACCTTCGGCTTGTAAGAATTTAGAGTTTCAACATTTTGAATAGCGAGCATTTCAAATAGGTATTCGTTCCCCGTTCTCCTCGCGGAATCCCCAGTACACCTTTCTTCCTTTCCGAGAACCGCAACCCTTATCCCCGCGAATTTTAATAGATTTATAAAATTCCTAGCCACCTTTGAGTACCTTTGATCGTAAGCCGCGGCGCACCCAGCCCAATAAAGCACATCAAAATCCCCACCCTCGTAAGCCTTAACAACATCCAAACCTTCCAACCACTTCTCCCTATCGGAATGTGGCATATTCCAAGGGTTCCCCTGATTTTCCATACCCTTGTAAGCGTTTGAAAGTCCCGCTTCTTTTCCCTCCATTAAAACCTGTCCCCTCCTAATTTGCAATATCATATATAACTGTTCGTTCCCAACCGGGCAGATCTCCACGCATGCTCCACAGGTGGTGCAAGCCCAAAGGGCATCCTCATTTATGGCAAAATCCATAAGGGGCCTTGCTTTTGAAGTGTCAAAAAACTTTCCGTTAAGCTCGTATCTAAGATTTATTATCAATGCCGATGGGGAGAGGGGTTTTCCCGTAAAGTTCGCCGGGCATACATCCTGACACCTGTTGCACATTATACATGCGAAGGCATCCATTATACTCGCCCAGGGTAAATCCTTGATATTTATCGCACCAAAGGTTTCTTCCTCACCCCCTTCCTCCTGCATCTTCTCCATAAGATTTAGGGGTTCAAGGTACGCGTAAGGTTTTTCCCTCCTAAACGACCAACGCACAGGAGCAAAGAACAGGTGTATGTGCTTTGAATATGGAAAATACGGGAAAAATGCCAAAATTGAACCAATAGCCAACCACCAAAAGATGTGCTCAAGGAGAACTTTTAAGCCTTCGGGCATAGGGGATAACAGGATAAACAAAGAGGATGAGAAGGGTTGATAAGGATCAAAACCTTCAAGGGAAAGTGCCTGATGCAGGACCCTGGAAAATACGTGCGTGAATATAAATAGCAAAACTATCAGGGAATCCCTCAATATCCCGCTTTTTACGTTTTCATGTAATGGGACGTTTTCGGGAAAGTAAAGCCTTTTATCCCTATAAACGAACCTCCTTATCCCAAAATATATTACGCCAATTAGAGCCAAAAAACTCAGGACATCCGCAGCGAGATTAAAAAACACCTGTAAAGGGGTTTCACCGAATAGGTTAAATTCCCTAAAATATCCCCTAAGGACATCCTGAAGATTTACGAAAGCGTATATTATAAATGCCCAAACCACAAAAAAGTGGAAAACTGAGGTTATGAACCTTGCTTTAAATACCGGCCTTTGAAGGAAGAAAGCCTGAATCCCCCTCCAAAGGTTAAATTTCCTCTTTTCATCTCTCCCACTCTTTATCGCCTCGAAGACAGCGGAAAAATTCCTGTAAGAGAAATACGCGGAGAGCAAAAGGGCTATGATAAACAATATCCTTTCGGGAAGGGTTAGCATATGGGGAATTTTAAGGTGGTATATACCCTTCAACTTTAAAATTCCCGCTCAATGTTTGAAGGTATAGGGAAGTTTATTATCCTTACGGGTTTCATACTAATTTTGGTGGGCGTTGCTCTTCTTCTTTTTGAAAAGTTCCAGCTTCCTCAAAACCCATTGGATTTTCACTTTAAGGGGAAAAACTTTGAGTTCTACTTCCCTTTAGGTACATCTTTGCTGTTATCCATAATATTAACGATTTTGCTCAATTTGGCAATTTGGATCTTCCTATGGCTTACGAGAAAGTAATAACCGAAAACCGTAAGGCTTACCATGACTTTGAAATAGAGGAAACTTTTGAGGCGGGCATAGAGCTAAAGGGTAGTGAAGTTAAGTCGGTTAAAGTGGGAAAGGTTAGCATATCCGAAGCTTTCGTACATCCAAAGGATGGGGAACTTTATATATACAACATGCACATAGCCCCATACTCAAAATCCTCAATTTTCACGCCGGATCCGAAGAGACCCAGAAAGTTGCTCCTACACAGGCACGAAATAGACAGGATAATAGGTAGGATAACGATAAGGGGTTATACCGCAATACCCCTGAAGGTTATAGTGAAGAGGGGATGGGTAAAGGTGATAATAGCCTTGGCGAAGGGTAGAAAGAAGTACGAGAAGAAGGAGCTAATAAAGGAAAGGGATATTGAAAAGGCGATGAGGAGGGGGGAACTATGAAAAAGCTATGGGCACCTTGGCGTTTCAAGTTTATCCTGCACGTTGATAAGGGGGAGTGTATATTTTGCACAAAACCCAAAGAGGAGGATGAGAAGGCGTATATCCTTTATAGGGGAAAACATAATTTTGTTATCCTAAACATATTTCCTTACAACTCCGGTCATCTGATGATAGCCCCTTACTCCCACAAGGCGAGCCCCGAACTTTTGCATGAGGAGGAATATACGGAGATGTTTAAGCTTTTGCAGGTTTCAATAAGGGTAATTAGGGAAGCTTACAAACCGGACGGTTTTAACATAGGTTTTAACATAGGTAGGGTTGCGGGTGCTGGTTACGATGGTCATATACATTTACACGTTGTACCGAGGTGGAACGGGGATACAAACTTTATGCCCATAATAGGAGATGTAAAGGTAGTCTCTGAAGGGATAGATGAAACTTACAAGAGGCTGAGACCCCTTTTCCTCAAAGAACTGCTTTAAAATATGAACTTATGAAAGTTTTGGGAATAAACGGATCCGCGCGACGAAATGGTTGGACCGCAAAGTTCTTAAAGAGGGCTTTATTATTTTCAAAAAAAGCTGGGGCGGAAATCAAGATGGTAAATTTGGCGGATTATCCTATAAATTATTGTACGGGGAGCTATAGTGAGCATCCTGCCCTTTGCAATTTTGAGAGTTGCATTAGGGGTAAAATTGGGGATGCGTTTGGTAGCTTGGTTTGGAATGTATTGGAGGCGGATGCTATAATCTTTGCTTCCCCCGTCTATTGGTACTCACCTTCCGCTTTACTTAAAACCCTTCTTGAGAGGATGACCTCCCTTGAGAACCAAGATGCCTTTATGCTTAAAGGTAAGGTGGCGGGTGTAATAGTAGTGGGTGAAGAGGAGGGAGCTATGCTTGCGGGGTCCCAAATTATAGCTGCTTTGAACCAGATGGGCTTTGTGATACCCCCCTTGGGTATTATTTATGCCCATAGATCTTGGAGGAGGGAGAGGATCCACGAGGCGCTTGAAGATGCCGGAATGCTGGGTGTTAACGTAGTAAAACTGGCTGAGATGTTGCGGGAGTGGGATTGGATAAATGGTTGGAAGAATTATCAAGATAGCGCCATCAATAATCGCGGCAAGGTGGTCTGATATTTACTCGGAAATAGAAAGGGCGAAGGGTGGGGATTTCATACACGTGGATGTGATGGATGGGCATTTTGTTCCAAATATCACTTTGGGATCCAATATAGCAAGAGCGATATACGAACTTTCGGAAAAACCTTTGGATATACACCTTATGCTTGAATTTCCCGATAAGTACATAAGAAACTTTGCCTTTGAAGGGGTCTTCAGGATAACATTCCATTATGAAAGCCACGCATTTTTAAGTGCAACCATAAACCTTATAAAATCCCTGGGGAAAAAGGTGGGGATAGCAATATCGCCGAATACGCCTGTGGAAAGGATCCTGAAGGTTCTAGAGGGGATTGATCAGGTTCTCGTTATGACCGTTTATCCGGGCTTTTCAGGTCAGAGGTTAATAGAAGATGTAATCCCAAAAATATATAAACTCGCGGAGATAAGGGAGAAATTGGGTTTGGGTTTTGTTATAACCGCGGATGGGGGGGTAAGTTGGGAAAATATTTATAAAATAGGTCCGATAGACGAGGCGGTGATGGGATCCGCTTTTTTTATGAAAAAATAAGGGATGGGGAATACCCCCACCCCCTAAAACCTTAGGATATCGGTATCTCCTTTGCTTTTGTCTTTTCGGTCTTCGGTATCTCTACGGTCAAGACACCGTTTTCAAGTTTAGCGGTGATCTTTTCTGGATCCACGCTTGGAGGAAGTTGAATGCTCCTATAGAAGGAACCGTATACGATTTCCCTCCTGTAATATTGGGCTTCCTTCTCCTCCTTCTCCTCCTTCCTCTCTCCCGATATTGTCAGGATGTTGTCGGAGACTTCAAGCTTTAGATCCTCTTTCTTGATACCCGGAAGATCCACCCGTAGGACGAACTTGTCGGAAAGCTCCTTAACCTCCACCGCGGGAGCCCAAGTAAATTCCCTATCAAACCTCCTCTCGCTTAGGAACGTATCAAACAACCTCTCCATCTCCCTTCTCAGGCTTTCAAGCTCCCTAAAAGGATCCCATCTTACAATATCCCTTGCCATAGCCCACCTCCTTTTAATAATGCCAAAATTTTATCCTTTTGTCAAGTTTTTTGGCTCAACATCTCCTCCACCACCTTTCTTATTTTATCCGCGGTAGGATAAGCCAAATTAAAGAGTTCTTGGGAGAAGGGAATTGGAACATTCGGAACCGCCAACCTTCTTGGGGCTATTTTCAAGCTCTCAAATGTTTCCTCCACAACCCTCGAAACTATTTCCGCCCCAAAACCGCAAGTTAAAGAATCTTCGTGTACTACAAGGAGTCTCCCCGTCTTTTTTACCGATTCAAAAACCAATTCCTCATCCCAAGGTTTTAAAGTTCTTAGATCTATAACCTCCACATCCATATCCTTAACCCCCTCCAAAGCCTCATAAAGCGTATATCCCCAACTTACTATAGTTAAGGAATTCCCACTCTTTACTACTCTACCTCTTCCAAAAGGTAAATATTCGGAAATTTCCCTTTCCGCAAGCTTTGAAAAGTAAAGTTCCCTATGCTCCAGAAAGATCACCGGGTCGTTCATAGATAAGGCTTCCTTGAGGAGGTAGTAAGCATCCTCCGCGTTTGATGGGTACGCTATTTTCCAACCGAACATATGCAAAAACTCCTGCTCCGCGGAAAAGCTATGCCAAGGGTCGGAAATACCCCTTATAAATCCAACAGGTATCCTTAAAATTATTGGGGCGGAAAAAGCGTTGTTAGTCCTCCACCTTACAAACCCTATGTTGTGTATTGCCTGCCTCGCCTCATCCGCATACTTTCTGAATTGGATCTCCGCTATGGGTTTTAAGTCAGCATAAGCCATACCCTCCGCCCTTCCCACAATACCTAACTCGTTTAAAGATGTGTCAAAAACCCTCCTTTCCCCAAATCTTTCCATAAATCCCCTCGTAATGCCATATATCCCCCCCTTCAAACCCACATCCTCACCGAAAATTAGAACATCCTCATTCTCCTCAAGGGCCTCCTCCATAGCCTTCCTTATAGCAAGGGCCATCTTCATCTTTGGATGCTTGTTCATCTTAAATTCCCTAACCTTATCCCCCTGCGCGAATTCTCCCTCAAAGAATATATACTTCTTTAAATTTCCCCTTTCCCCCTCCCTATTTTTCGCTTCCTCCCACGCCCTCTCAACATCCCCCTTTGCCTTACTTTCTACCTCCTCCCAGTTTTCAACCAAACTTCTCAAGTAAACGATAGGATCTTTTTCCCTACTTTTTTCTATCTCCTCCCTTGACCTGTACTCCTGCCTATCGCTTATGCTATGGCCCTCAATCCTGGCAACTTCAAACCTAATTAGAACAGTCCCGTTTTTCCTAGCAATTTCAAATCCATCCTTTAACACACGGTAAGTTTCCTCCGGTATATAACCCCTACCCTCAAGGACCGTTAAGTTTTTGAATGATCTTAGATTTTCTGCTATGTTTCCTCCGGGAGTTTGTAAATAAGAAGGTACCCCTATGCCCCATCCGTTATCCTCTATTACAAAGACCATAGGTAAATTTAGGGTTGTTGCTATATTTAAGGCGCTCCAAAAACCACTTGAAGCTACGCTACCATCCCCACCCATAGCAACCGCCACCGCACCATCCCATCCTTTGTACCTTATGGCCTGAGCCCAACCCACCGCCTTGGGAAACTGCCCACCAACATCCCCCACCGTTGGAAGGATTTTCCCTCTTAAGTAATACATCATACCAACATCCCTTCCCTTCCCCATATTTGCATAAAATATATCCTCGGGCTTCATACCGAGGGCTAAGGCTAAAGGCCTTGACCTATAATATACGCTTGCGGAATCCTTCTCGTGCTCCATAAGTAAAGCGGTTAAAACCTGAACCAGTTCATGCCCCATAGCGGGAAAGCTCATAGGCAACCTTTCGCTTTTCTCTTTAAGATCCATAAACCTTGAAAGTAAGCAAAAGTAAGCAACCTTTCCCCAATCCATACCCGATATTCTACCTTAAAATCCTTTCGTGTTGGGGAGGTTTTATGTTATTTTGGATAGTTTGTACGTCGATGAGGGAGATATGTTAGAAGTTTGCGAGAGAATTCTAAAAGGTGGTGCGGATATCCTTCAGCTTAGGGCTAAGGATTGGGAGAAGGGTAGAATAAAAAAGGTTGCACAAGAGCTTTTTAAGCTCTGCTCCGATCACAATGTTCCCTTGATAATAAACGACCATCCAGATATAGGCGCCCTATTCAGCGGTGCCCATATAGGAAAGGAAGATATGCCATTTGATAGGGCAAAGGAGATTTTAAAAGAAAAGATCCTTGGTGTATCCTGCTATGATAACCTTGAACTTGCCTTAAACCTTCAGGAAAGAGGGGTAAGTTACGTTGCCTTTTCAAGCCCATACCCATCACCGACCAAAGAAAAGGAACTTTCTAGCTTTGAACTCTTCGAGAGGGCAAGGGAAGTTTTGAGGATCCCATTTTATGCGATAGGGGGGATAGATGAGGAAAGGGCGAGGGAGATGATAAGGCATGGTGCTTACGGCGTAGCGGTGGTAAGCGCCATATTAAAGGCCAAAGATGTGGAAGACGCTACGAGAAGGATCAGAGATGCGATATATTCTTCCATTTAGCCTTATCTTAATTTCTTGCGCATCGGTTCTGAAGAGGGAAGAGAAAGAACTTGAAAATATTCTGATAATACTTTCAAAAGATGGGGATGGCATATGCGCGGTTAGGGGGGATAGGCCAGATAGTTTTAGGGTTTCCATAATTTCAAAGGGGAAGGAGGGGGAAATATCCTTCCAAAGCAAGGTTTTCATAGGGGAACAGGGAAGTTTAGGTTGGACGATTAGGGATACAACGCCCATATATATTTTCAGGGCGAATTTTGAAAGTTCCGATTTTGTAGAATTAAGACTTTTTGATAAAAAAATCTTAATAACTTTCCCCGAATGTGCCCAAATTTCCGAACCCGAGAGTGATAATTTCCCGGATTGGGGAAGTTTAAAGTTTTCTTGGATATGCAATGCAAGGGAGTATGTTGTAAGGCTTTACGCCTTTACCATGATGGAACAAAGGGATATAGTAAAGTTTGTGAAGGGAAACAGTATAAGTTTTGACCTTTCTGGGATGTACGGGGATGGGTTCTTTGCCATACAAGTTTGCCCAATAAATTCCTATAAAAAGGGTTTAAAAGTTTTTGCGGTGGGAGGTTGTGCGGAAAAAGTATTTTTGGTTGGGGATACAACGGTTTGGGAAGGTGAAAAACCTACACCCCCTTGGAGGAAGGATGCGGTTATGTGGCATCTTTTGGGGTTTTAGTTTTTCTCCCGAAGGAATAAAATAGCGTGTGGCCCCTCATCTCGTGCTCGGGCCTACAACCCACATCCCTAATCTGCCACTCCC
>JBMSAP010000100.1:0-3644 GCA_049414445.1 Candidatus Caldipriscus sp.
TTGAGATCCATAAGGAGCGTTGCGGACCTTATGACCCTTGAAATCCAAAGGGAGTTCTTGTATCAGGATACCGTAAGCCCTATAATTCCCAAACCCTTAAGGATAGGCGGAAGAAAGACAACAATAAACTTCGTCGTATTATACAAACTGGGGTTTGATATATCAAAACTGGAAAAGAGGGATATAGAGGTGGGATTTAGGGGGGATACGATGGTGATATCCGCGGTGATGCCCGAGCCCAAGGTAGATATAAGCATACAGAAGTGGTGGGTTGTATCCGAGGAGTTGGGGATCTTCGGGACACCCATGAGGTCTTACGAGGCTTCACCCGTTTTTGACAGTATGATGGCCTACGCAAGAAAAGAGATGAGGAAGGAGATGGAAATTTGGAACAGACAGCTTATAGAGAGTACCCAGGCGGTGCTTTCCGATCTTTTTACATCCGTCCTGGGAAGGTATACGGAGTTTAAGATAAAGGGGATAAAGTCCATTCAACCTTAAAATAAAGTTATGCTTTTGTTATTCTTGAGTCAGGTGAAAGTTGATGTGGTTGATGTAATAGGGAACTTTTTGGTTTTGGGGCATAAAAAAACGCACTCCTACGTGATAATGAGTATAGGGGATTCGGAGGCTTTTTCCATAAGGATCGCCCTTGATAATACACCCTTTGAGAGGCCCTTATCCCACGACCTTATGAAGAATCTGATAGATATCTCGGGTTTTAGGGTTGAGAAGGTGGTGATATACGATGTTAAAAACGGGGCTTACCTTGCGAGGATACATCTTGAGAAAGGGTTTTTTATGTTTAAGCAAAAGGTAGTCTTGGATAGTAGGCCCTCGGATGCGGTTGCCCTTGCACTAAGGTTGAAGGTCCCCATCTTTGTTATGCCCCATCTCCTTATAAATCCCCTTGAAATAAAGCCGGATACCCTAAAGACTCCAAAAGGAATAGAGGGATGATCCCCTACGAGGAAGAGTTCATAAAGTACTTGGTATCTCTTGGGAAGAGCGAGAACACAATATCCGCCTATTTAAGGGACATAAAAGATTTGGTTGAATTTTCAAGGGTTATAAAAAAGGATGTCCTTGAGCTGGACAAGGGGGATTTCAGGTTTTTCGTTCCATTTTTACAGAAGAGGAACCTTAGCCCATCCACGATAAACAGGAAAATATCCGCCATAAAGATCTATTTTAAGTTTCTGATAAGGAGGGGCTATATATCGGAGGATCCCTTAAAGGTCGTGCAAAAACCGAAGATCCCCCAAAGGATCCCGAGGCCGGTTGATATGGATAAAATTTTGAAGGTTGTGATATCATGGGATGCGAAGGATGGCGAGGAAGTCCTTGCGCAGGATATTATAACCGTCCTTTACTCAACGGGTTTGAGGATAAGCGAACTTTTGAGCCTTAAGGGGAAAGATGTGGATCTTTCAAATATGGTGATAACCGTTAAGGGTAAGGGTGGGAAATACAGAAGAATCCCTATGGTGAAAATTTGCGCGAAGGTATTGGGGAAGTACATAAAGGGTCCGGAGGATAGGCTTTTCAACATAAGCAGGTTCAAGGCTTATAGGTTAATAAGGAAAACCTTTGAAAAGATCGCGAAGTTTAGCGGGGTTCATCCCCACACCCTACGCCACTCCTTCGCAACACATCTACTTGAGAGGGGAGCGGATCTTAAAACCGTTCAGGAGCTCTTGGGGCACGCAAACCTCTCAACAACCCAGATTTATACGAAGGTTTCACCACAACATCTATTTGAGGTTTACAGGAAAGTTTGGGAAGGTGAAAGGGATCAACCTTAAAATACCCACTTCGCCGGGGTGGCGGAATTGGAAGACGCGCTGGACTCAGGATCCAGTGGGCTTGGTCCCGTGCGGGTTCGAGTCCCGCCCCCGGCATGGTTAAAGGGTTTTTAAAAAGGAGGTAGGGGGATTGGAAAAGCTTGAACACTCCACCTTGGGTGAGCACTATATAGTGGAGGCCTCGGGATGCGATCCCGAGGTAATAGGTAATATACAGAGGGTTCAGGAGATCCTCCTGAAGGCGGCGGAAAAGGCCAGGGTCACCATATGGACGACCTCCTTTCACAGGTTTCCCCCAAATGGGGTAAGCGGGGTGATAGTGATAGCGGAATCCCACATTTCAATACATACCTGGCCCGAAGTGGGATACGCCGCCCTGGATATATACACCTGCGGGGATAACACGCTACCCCAGGCCGCGGTGGATTACGCGGTTAAAGAATTTGGGGCCAAACACGTACATATAACCGAGATCACCCGCGGGATAGATGATGGGGACAGAATATTCTACCATACAATAACGACCTGGGAGGAAGCGACAAAGGAAAAGTCCTAATAATAATCCCGTGTTATAGGTGTTTGCCTGAACTTATTGAAGTAGTTGAGGGGTGTAGAAGTTTTGGTTTTGATGTTTTGGTGGTGAACGATGGCTCGGGAGAAGATGTGAATAAGGTTTGTGAAAGTGTGGGGGTTTATTGTTTGGATTTGGGAAGGAATTTCGGAAAGGGGTATGCCCTTAAGGAGGGTTTTAAGTGGGGTTTGGAAAGGGGGTACGAAATATTCATAACCCTTGATGGGGACGGACAGCACAACCCAAAGCATATACCCGAGTTTCTCAAACTTTCGGAAAGCTTTGATATCGTAATAGGAAGCAGGAGGAAAAGCATAAAAGGGATGGAATTTAAGAGATTGCTCTCAAACAGGATAACCAGCTCTTTTATCTCCGTTATGACGGGCAGAAGAATAGAGGATTCTCAGAGCGGTTATAGGATGATAAAGGCGGAGGTCTTGAAAAGGGTAAATTTGAAGAGGAATAGGTACGATACGGAATCGGAACTCTTGGTGAAGGCGGTTTGGATGGGCTTTAAGGTGGGTTTCGTCTCCATAGATGTTATAAGGTCGGAAAAGTCCTTTATACAACCTTTTAGGGATGTTTTTTTGGCAATTTCTTTGGCGCTTGAGCTTATACTATCAAAAGCTTAAAGATTTAGAGGGGGCGGGCTTTTACCCACCCCCAAAAAGGTTTTAAGGGTTTTTTTATCTGATTATCACCCTTTCCCTTATTACCTTTCCACCCGATACAACCTCAACGAAATAAACACCCCTTGAAAGCTCAACTTTAACCTCGTCCTTGCCCTTTACGGACTTAACTATACCTCCGCTCACGTTATAAACCTTCACCTCAAATTCTCCAGATCCGCTAACCTTTATACCACCTTTGTATGGGGTTATAAGACCACTTGCAATTTGGCATGATTCGGAGATGGATAAGAAGGGGCAGAGTTCGGAAACTGTAAAGGTTGGAGATGTAACGGTTAGATATGGAGATGTAACTGTGGGGATTGGGGAAGAAACGGAAGGAGAAAATGTAGCTACCGTTGGTGAAGGTGTTGTTAACGCTGGGTTTGCATTTCCAACTATTTCACACGAACCTATGTTTCCGTTTGCATCCGTCTTGATGAGGAAAATATCAATATAGCCCGCACCAAAGGAATTTGTCACACCCGCCACTATGTATCCACCGTCTGATGTCTGTTGAACGGAATGAGCATAATCATCATATGTTCCCCCATAGGTTTTAGCCCATTGTATGTTCCCGTTCGCAGCCGTCTTGATGAG
>JBMSAP010000101.1:0-4625 GCA_049414445.1 Candidatus Caldipriscus sp.
GAAAGCTTTAAAATAAAGGGAAGGGTGCCGAACGCCTTCTTCAGCTTGGAGTTTTCCGTTGGTGATACTTTAAAGATGGTTGCGTACGCGAAGGATGTGGGGGGAAAGATATCTTTCTCGGATACCCTTATTCTCATCCCCAAGGATCCCTTGGAGGAACTAAAGGAAAAGCTCCTTTCCGCGGATAGGTTAGGAGATTTAGAGAGGAGGCTGAGGGAAATTGAGGAGAGGATAAAGGCGGATAACAAACTCTCCGGTGGTACCCTCCAGGAGATAAAATCCGCAATAACATCAACGAGGGAGACTTATAGGGAGATACAAGAGGCACTTGAGAGGTTCGCAAAAGAATTTAACGACCCAGAGATCTCCAGTTTAATAAACGAGATCAGGAAAAACTTGAGGGAGCTTATGGATGAAGATCTTAGAAGGAAGCTTGAGGAGCTGAATAGGGCTTTGGAGAAGGCGGATCCGGAGAGGGTCGCGAAGGCGCTTAGGGAGCTGAGGTTATCCCAGAGGGATCTTAAAGAGGAATTGAAAAGGTTCTCAAGGCTACTGGAAAGGTACAGGCAGGAGAAGGAGCTTAGGGAACTTTCCCAAAAACTTATGGGGCTTTCAAACCTCCAAAGGGAGATAACGGGGAAACCCGATAGCGTCTCCCAAAGGGAGATTTCCTCACAAATTGATAGTATTGCGAAGGAGTTGGAAAGATATAGGGAATTTGAGGGGATAGACGAAAAGAAACTTGATGAGTTAAAAGAGAAACTTATCTCCGCTTTACAAAGCTCAAACTCCGCCCTTGATAAGATGAGGAAAGGGGGGAATTTTGGGAAGGATCAGGCTAAGACATCCTTGAGGCTTTCTGATGCGTCAAAAATCGCGGAGGAACTTTACAATTCCCTGATGGAAAATAGGACAAGGGAGGTTGTATCAAGCTTGAACGAGATTTCGGATGCGTCCGCCTTTATAAACCAAAGGCTCGCGGAAAACCCGAGCGAGAGGAACATAGAAAACTCAAAGATGGCTGTAAAGGATTTTGAGGAAAAGTTAAGGGAGCTTTCAAACAAGAATGTATTTGTATCTCCCAATCTATCAAAGACCGCAAGGGAGATCTATCGAAATTTGAATAGGGCTCAGGAGGAACTTGCAAGGGGAAATGGGGAGAAGGCTCAAGAAGCTTTAAATGAGGCGAGGGAGGGGTTGGTAAGGTTGAGTCTTATGACTTCATCAAGCGCCCAGGCTTGCCAAAATTCCGGTGGATCCGGGATGGAGGGATATTTGAGACAGCTTTCAAGGATGGCGGGGGAGCAGGGGGCAATATCTGAAAACTTAGGGCAAGGCTTAAGCCCCGATGAACTCGCCGAGATCCTCGCAAGGCAGATGGCCTTAAACACCGCCCTAAGCGGACTTATAGAAAATATGAGGAGGGAGGGGATGCCCGGTGAAATCTTGAGAAAATTGGAAGAGACGTTAAGGGAAATGCAAGAGCTTGAGAGGGATATGAGGGATCCTTCAGCCCTTAAGAGACTTGAGAGCCTGAGGAAGAGGGCGGAGGAAATAAGGATAAGACTTTTAGAGGCTAGGGAGGCTTTGAGGAAGCAGAGGACGGAACCGGTATTTGAGGCGGAAAGGCCAAAACCCTACACCATAAAATCCTTTGAAAGCGGTAGGATAATAGATAGGAGGGTAATATATGAGATTTACAGGAAGGTTTTAGCCGGCGAAAGGCTTACACCCCAAGAGAGGAGGATATACGAGAGTTATATTAGGCAATTTTTGGAATGAAAAAGATCTACATATACGATTTTGGTTCGCAGTACACCCAGCTTATAGCGAGGAGATTTAGGGAGCTTGGATATTATGCGGAGATATTGCCCTTTAACTTTGAACCGCCGAAGGATGCGGTCGCATTTGTCCTCTCCGGAGGTCCAGCAAGCGTATACGAAGATGGAGCACCCCTACCCCCATTAAGCGTCTTAAAGTCCGGCAAACCCATACTTGGGATATGTTATGGGCTTCAGGTCATAGCACACCTTTTGGGTGGTAAAGTGGCACCATCCCAAAGGAAGGAGTACGGACCGGCTAACTTGGAAGTTTTAAAGGAGGATCGTTTATTTAAGGGGCTTCCCGGATCCTTTAGAGTTTGGATGAGCCATGGGGATAAGGTGGAGGAAATCCCGGAGGGTTTTGAGGTTTTGGCTAAGACCGAGGGCTCACCGTACGCGGCAATATTCAACGAAAAATTAAGGATCTTCGGTGTTCAATTTCATCCAGAGGTGGCGCACACGGAATTCGGAGAGAGGATCTTAAGGAACTTTGCGGAGTATTCGGGAATTGAGAGGAACTGGACAACGGAGAATATACACGAAGAAATAGTGAGGGAGATAAGGGAAAGGGTTAAGGATGAGGGGGTGATCCTTGCGCTTTCGGGTGGGGTGGATTCAACCGTCTTGGGAAAGATCCTTGAAAGGTCCCTCCCAAGGGAGCAGTTAAACTTCGTATTCGTCGATACCGGGCTTTTGAGGTACGGGGAGGTTGAGAGAATAAAAAAACTTTTCCCTTACGCCCATATCCTGAACGAAAGGGAGAGGTTTTTAAGTAGGTTGAAGGGGGTGAAGGATCCGGAGGAAAAGAGGAAGATCATAGGGGGGACATTTATAGAGGTTTTTGAAAGCTTCGCGGAGGGTTTGGAAAAGAAGCCGAAATTTTTAGCCCAGGGTACCTTATATCCGGACCTAATAGAATCAAGGTCGGTTTTTGGTCCATCCGCGAAGATAAAGACCCATCACAACGTCGGTGGATTACCGGAAAATTTAAAATTTGAGCTCTTGGAACCCTTCAAGTTCCTCTTTAAGGATGAGGTTAGGAGGATAGGTAGGTATATGGGGTTGGATGAGGAGATAATAAACAGGCATCCCTTTCCAGGTCCGGGTTTGGCGGTTAGGATAATAGGGGAGGTGACGGAGGATAGGCTTGAGAGGTTGAGGCTTGCGGATAAGATAGTTGAGGAGGAGATGAGGAGGGCTGGGCTTTACGATAAGGTTTGGCAAGCCTTTGCAGTTTTAATACCTGTGAAAACCGTGGGAGTTCAAGGGGATTACAGGACGGAAGGGGAGGTGATAGCCATAAGGATCGTAGAGAGCGTTGATGGTATGACCGCCCATTGGGTTAAAATTCCTTACGATGTCCTTGAAAGGATGAGCGAGAGGATAACGGGGGAGGTGAGGGGGATAAACAGGGTGGTTTATGATATCACATCAAAACCTCCATCAACCATAGAGTGGGAATAATCCTTAAAATTCTCGCCTCCCTCTTTGTCGGACTTTTCTCTTACCGAGTGAGATGGTTGAGCTGGGGAGGTTCCCTCACCACATCGATCATGGCTTTTATCATACTTTACAAGCTTGGCTGGCTCTGGTCCTTACCCCCCTTATCCTTCCTTACCTTAGGTTCAATACTTTCAATATACAGCGGTAAAAGGGAAAGGAGGGATTACAAGCAGGTTTTGGCAAACGGTTTGCCCGCCCTTATTTGCGCCATAATTTCCTTTGAGGGGGGATATTTGACCGCCTTGGCGGTTTCCTTCTCGGACACCGTGGCAACCGAGATCGGAATAAAGTTCGGAAGAAAAACCTACTTAATCACGAACTTTAAGGAGGTTCCAAAGGGGACATCTGGGGGAATAAGCCTTGAGGGGACACTTGCGGGGATCTTAACCATAACTGTATTGAGCGTTTTCGGTTGGTTGATGGGATTAAATCCCATTCCCATTTTTCTTTCGGCGGTTTTAGGATTTTTCTCGGATAGCCTTATAGGGGCGACGTTGGAAAGTAGGGGGTACTTTGGGAACAATACGACGAATTTTCTGGCGGGCATTTTTGGATTGATAGTTTATATTTTCATGCATCCTTAAAATATTCGCGATGGCAAGCCTGAAAGAAAAGATAGAGGTGGTCAAAAAGATCTTTCCCGAGGGGGATACCGCCCTAATAGCGGCTTTACACGAAGTTCAGAACGAGTACGGTTATCTTCATCCGGAAGGAGTAAAGCTGATATCCGAAGTTTTGGGGTATCCGGAGGATTGGATAATGAGCGTTGCGAGCTTCTACCATATGTTTCACAAGGAAAAGGTTGGGAAGTACCACATATACCTATGCACGAATTTGAGCTGTATGATGGCGGGAGCTTATGAGATCCTTAAATTCCTTAAGGAGAACGTTAAGGAGGAAGAAGAATTTACTTATGAGGAGGCGGAGTGTATAGGGCTTTGCGATGGGGCACCGGCGGCCCTGATAAATGGCACCCCAATAACAAACCTAACCGTTGAGAAGATGGGGGAGATTTTGAGGGAACCCGAAAAGTTCGTACAAAAACAAGAGGGGACGTATTACGACCTTAAGGACCTTTATGATTAGGAAGGTCCTTATTGCCAACAGGGGGGAAATAGCAATAAGGGTGGCGAGGACTTTGAAGGAGATGGGGATAAAAACCGTGGGTATATTTACAAAAAACGACGAAAACTGGCCCTTCGTTTACGTCGTTGATGAGGCTTACCCGGTGAGTGGGTACCTGAACATTGAGGAGATCGTGGAAGTTGCCCTTAGGACAGGTTGTGATGCGGTTCATCC
>JBMSAP010000102.1:0-2494 GCA_049414445.1 Candidatus Caldipriscus sp.
CTCCCTATTTTTTAGCTCCTTTATCTCCGCCGAAATCCGATCGATTTTCTTCTTTATCCTTTGAAGCTCCGCCTGATAATCGGTTTCAAAAATAAACAGGATAATCATATATACCCCTCTCTCACCTCCTTATTACCTTCCCCACTTTTCCGTTCCTTACCACAAAATAAACACCTCTTCCGAGCTTTTCCACTTTCCTACCCAAAACGTCGTAATACTCTTCTCTTTCACTTTCAACGTTTTTATTCTCCGAAATCTCTGTTGATGGAGACACAATGATATTCTTTGGCATACTCCAATCACCCCAACCCTTATATGTGTTGTATCCCCTTGCTGATAAGTAATATTCCCCGTTTGGTAAGGCAAGAGTATAAGGGAGTGATGTTATTGATGTATCGACAATAATTTCGGATGAGAACATTGGAACGGGATATATATCGTCTATAAAGAATCCGTTGGCGGTTACGCTTCCATCCGTTGAAAACCTAAACCTTACGTATATCCACTTACCAACCCAAGGTGCCAAAGAGTACGCTTTCCTTACCCATCCCCCCGAGTTTCCCGTAAACTTCTCAAGGGGTTGGAAGTACCTACCGTCCGTTGATATTTCAACAAAACCTGCATCGTAGTTGGTTTCTATATCGTACCAAGTCCAGAAAATGAGGCTATCACCTGGGTTTACGAAGTAAGGATACTTTGTGGTAAGGTGATATGAGGCGTTGTTGTTGTAATTTGCCCTAAAGGAGTAAGTTCCGGAGTGTGCCCTCGCGGAAGATGTTGTAAATCCGTTATAATTCCAAAGCCCCAATCCCCCTTCCGCACCATCGGTTATCCTTGAGTATCCCGTGTAATATTTTAGGGCATATTTCGTAGGGGAAGATATAGGATTTTTAAGGGATAAATTAACCGAAAATGGGGAAGAAACGGTTTTGGGAACGATGATTTGAGAAATTATGGGGTATGGTATCATGTTGTTTCTTATGTTCGGAGCCTCCTGGAGTATCACCTTAAAGCCCTTATAGTTTTCCCTGATTATCTGATCCAACAAGGAAGCGGAAGGTTGAAAGCTCTCGCATGCCTCAACGGTTAAAGCCAAAGTTGGGTATCCCTTAACGAACAGGGAATAACCGTATATCCAATCGTCCGAAACACCTGTTGCGGTGTATCCTATTAATGGAGCCTGGATCGCCACATAAGGATTTCCGTTTTCCGTGACCATTTGGGAAGCCATCAGGGACGCGATGTTGGATAGGTAAGTATTGTCAGGTGCAGGGGATGTTGTGTGTCCCCAAGGGTAAAGGACCGCTCCGGTGTATGTATGATAAGAAATGGATGCCACTATATCAACGGAATCGAGTAATCTCAAAACCGCCCTTATCTCGTTCTCACTGAAAACATCGGGACCGCAGTAAGTGTTAGAACTGGGATAGTTTGAGGTACCGGCGGTGGGGGTGCACCATTCCCCCCTAGGATCCCCATCCGCGGATCCTCCATAGTTCCTATTGGGATCCACCCCGTAAGTTCCAAAGCTCGGGAAGTACCTCCTGTTTTTCCTCCACATTGAAAAAACCGTCCTTGAGTAGTTATGCCCATCAGGATTAACCAAGGGGATAACCCATATATCAAGGTTGTTTACTGCATTTGTTATAAATGGGTCGCTACCGTATCCCCTCAGCAAGGTGTCTATAAAAAATAGGGGAATCTCTAACGCTGGCCATTCCCTCGCATGGTGCAAACCCATAACTAAAACCCCGGGTTCCCCCTCGTTCATATTTGGATTATCCGTTATCCTGATGGCTACTATAGGCCTCCCCTCATAAGTAAAACCCAAAGTGTCAAGCTTGGTTATCGTTGGATAGCTGTTCTTATAATTTACCAAAAGGTTATAGACGTCGTTTGTATTGTGGTAAGCCCAAGCTACGGTTGATATATACCCCTCAACGTCTTCTATCAGAACCTCATACCTATAACCCGTTTCCCTCAAAAACTTTAGTTCTCCAAGATCCCTTACGTGTATATCCGTCCACTCCCCCCTTGCGGAGAATCCAACAACATCCAGATCTTTAATTGGAAGCCTTTCAACCTCCTTTAAGGGTGCGTATATCCTCACCAAAGATGATGCTATCAAAAAGCCAAGCATATAGATATTTTATAGCTGGAGCCGGCTTGCCTCTTCGAAGTACTTTACCGCCTTCCTTATATGCGGTATCGTTATTGATCCCAAAACTCCTCTTTTGTTATCCCCATCTCCACGCACTTGACGATATGAGAAGCAACTAATCCCATCATCTCCTTATACTTCCTCGGTATCGCTCCATCCCTATATACATCGTTATCCAGAGGAAAAAATTTTCCCTTTCCTCCCAAAACTCCTTAAGCTCCATAATGGGATTCTACCGTTGTATAATTCGCATCAATGGTTGAAGAGGAAATCTTTCTTTTAGCATTCCATCTCGTTGATGGGATAGGTCCGGTAAAGATCCGCAGGATTTTA
>JBMSAP010000103.1:0-8297 GCA_049414445.1 Candidatus Caldipriscus sp.
AAGAGCTTATCGTTCTTACTGTCGGATCCTAAGTCAAAAATTTGGTTCAAAACGTAAATGTATGCGCTTATTAGGGTTGCGGAATTTAGAGCGATCCAAAACCTTGGGTCTTTCGGAATATGGAAATTTGGGGAAAGGTCCCCCATAAGGTTCAGTCCATGCAAATAACCCAAAATAAAAAACCCCCATCCGGGTAAAATTAAGGTGGGTCGCGTTAGGAAAATATAATCCAGTATCTTCATATCCCAAGGTCCTCATCCTCCACCGCTACCTCATAACCCCCAATACTCTCAAACCTCATAATTTCCTTATGGAAGTAAAGTTTGGTTTCCCCCTGCGCCCCATTTCTGTTCTTCGCAACATCAACCACTATTACGTTCTCCTTATCCTTTTCGGGTTTATATAGGAATATAACCACATCCGCATCCTGCTCCAAAGCCCCGGATTCCCTTAGGTCGGAAAGTAAGGGTTTTTTCGTTGGACGTTTTTCCACTTCCCTCGTCACCTGGGAAAGCCCTATTATCGTTATGTTAAGCTCCTTAGCCAGATCCTTTATGCTCCTTGATATCTTTGCAAGCTCCTCCGCCCTCGACATCTTCCTTGAAACCTTGTACCCCAAAGTTAAGAGCTGAAGGTAATCTATGGAGATCATCTTTACACCAAATTCCTTCACCGCCATCCTCGCCTTGCTCCTCAACTCAAATATATCCAAATTTCCCGTATCGTCTATGTATATGGGCATATTTTCAATGTTCTCTATGGCTCTGGTGAGCTTGGGAAGTTCTTGCCTTGAAATGTAGGCGGATTTTAAGCTCTTCATGGGTATCCCACTTTCCATAGATATTAGCCTCATAGTTATAAGCTCCGCCGACATCTCAACGGAGAACATGGCGCTCGGGATACCCTCCAAAGCCAAGTTCCTATGTATGTTTAAAACAAAGGCGGTTTTCCCAACCGAGGGCCTCGCCGCTATTATCACCCACTCTCCGGGATGAAAGCCACCTATTATCCCATCCAAATCCCCAAAACCCGAATATATCGCGGAATAAGAACTAAACCCAGAAAGCCTCGCATCTATTGATTCATAAACCCCCCTCGCCACACTTCCTACACTCTTCCAATCCGAAACCCTAAGCCCCCTCGTCCTTATATCAAAAACTACGCTTTCCACCTTATCCAGGATCCTCTCCGCGTCCTCGTTATCCTCATAAGCCATTCTAACCGCCTCCTCAAACGCGCCTATCAACTTTCTCTTTATGGACTTATCCTTTAGGATTTTAATGTATTTCTCAAAGAGGACCTTACCCTGAGCGATGTTTACGGTGTTATAAACCATCTCCGCCAAATACCTTTCACCCCCGCATTTCTCAACCAAATTCCTCTTCCTTATCTCGTCGAGGAAAATCGTAAGATCAACCGCGGGGTGAGATTCATGAAGGAGCTTTATTACCGAAAATATCGTCCTATTCCTTTCATCGTAAAAGTCCTCCTCGGAAAGCTCCATAACCGCCCTGTTTATCAACTCGGGGTATACCAAACAAGCTCCTAAAATGGAGACTTCAGCCTCCAAGTAATGGGGGAGATTGCGCATATTACCTTCCGTATATCAAAAACCCCAAATGGGCAACCGCAAGGTTTTCTTTATAACTCCTTAGCCCCAAAACATCGTATCTAATTTGCCCAAGAAGGGAAACCTCGGGGCTTATCGCCCACTCAAAACCCAGACCAAAATTTATATCGGGTTTAACCTTATAAAACCTCAAACCCTCATCAAAGGCTCCGGGTAGGGCAAAAACCCCCAACCCGAAAGATAAATAAATAAAGTTTCCGTTCGTATTCCTAAATTTCCTCTGACCCAATATGGCCCCCCTAACGGAAAAATCTATCACCGCCCCATAGGAGCTATCCGAGGAATATAGCCCATGAGCGGTTACGAGGAACGCCAAAGGTTCAAACCAGTTCCCTATCGCCGCCATACCACCCCCACCCACCGCGTAGGCCCCTACCGGATACCCATAATAACCGCTTAAAAAAAGCCCGTAGGCGTTCTTAACCGTCTCCCCCTTACCTTGGGCTATCAAAAATAAAATCATGTGGAAATTATATACGGGAAGGGGGGCAATCGCCCCCCCATTTCCTCACCTACGATAGTAATTCGCGTTAATCTCTATGAAGTGTTTCCACTGTTCGGGTACGTCGTTTTCATGGAATATGGCGTTTACGGGACAAACCGAGGCGCAAGCCCCACACTCTATGCACTCGTCGGGGTTTATATAGAGCTGTTCCACGTTGGGGAAGTCAGGCTCGTCCGGGGTCGGGTGTATGCAACCAACCGGGCAAACGTTAACGCATTCCGCGGATTTTACCCCTATGCATGGCTGTGTTATTACGTATGCCATACTTCACCTCCTTTTCCAAATATTATAAGGTGGCTTTTTCAACCCCATAATAAGGAGTTTATGGTGTGCCACTTTTGTGGGCAAAATACGGAAAATTTTCCCTGCGGAAATTGCGGATCCTACAACGTCCTGGATAAGGGTTTCGTTAGGCTAGTGGATTTTATGGGGGGGGATGTTGCGGTGGTTCAGGCGGCGAGGGTATCCTTCGGGCAAGGACTGAAAACGCCGGAAAGGGACAAAAGGCTCATAGAGTACCTTATGGAGCACGGGCACGGCACCCCATTTGAGCATTCCGTCTTCAAGTTCCACGTAAAATGCCCCATATTCGTCGCGAGGGAGTGGTTCAGGCACAGGATTGCATCTTATAACGAAATAAGCCAGAGGTACGTTGAGGTTAAGGAGGAGTTTTATGTTCCGGAGAAATTGAGGAAGCAATCTTCAAAAAACAAGCAAGCGGGCGAGATCGCGGATTTTGAAAACGAGGGCGAGATTTTGGAAATGATAAGAAAAGCTTATAGGGAGGTTTATTCCATTTATAGGGAACTTTTGGATAGGGGGGTTGCGAGGGAGCTTGCCAGGATAGTTTTACCTTTGGGAACCTACACTCAGTTTTATTGGACGGTTAATTCAAGGAGCCTTATGAATTTCTTGAAGCTCAGGATGTCCGAGGATGCCCAGTACGAGATAAGGGGGTACGCGAGGGTAATATACCTGATCTTTAGGGAAAAGATGCCCTGGACCGCGGAGGCTTGGGAGAGGTTTGGGAGAAAAAACCCCTAATTAATTCCGTTTTATAAGGTATCCCAAAGCGCTACCGAAGATCATCTTTGCCTCCACCTTAACGGGTACCCTACTTTCCTTGTCTATCCAAACCTTCAGGCCCCCAGAACTCCCAAAGATGTTCTTTCCCGACCTCATCTCCGGCATAACCACCCAGCAATCAAACTCCCCCAACGGGGTCTTAACCCTCTCTTCCCTTAAAACCCTTATCTTTACGGTTTCCGTGACCGCATCAACATGGTAAGGGAATTTGAAAACCTTATTGGAGGAATAATCAAGGGTTCTGGCAACGTAAACCAAGCTAAGGGGATCCAAACTACCCTTGGGTATGTTAAAGGTCCTACCGTCGCTGTATTTAGCTTTCCCGTTATCCTGATCGTACGATATCCATCTCCAGGCATGGTAATTGCCCTCGTGTTGGATCTTGTGGTATAGCATAGGCCTTAAGAGGGTGTCGGTTATGGAGGTTATGGTGTCCTCTATTTTGTAAAATGGGACGCCTCCGCTCGCAATGAGTAAGAATTTATAAGCGGGAACCCCCTTCCAGCTCGTCCTCCCAGAGCTTATCATATATAGCCTCCCAGCCTTAAAGGGGCCGAACTTAGCATCAAAAACCAAGGTCTCGGGTTGGAAAAAAGATAAAAGCCCTATCATTTTGCCTCCGCCTTTGCGCAATCAAAAATGCCATCGTAAGACCTAACCATCCTATCTATCTTCTCCCTAGCCTTTTTTGTTAATGGAAAGTTTTGCACAAAGATCCCAAAAACAAAATCCTTATCGCAAGTCCTGTAAAATCCCATAAGGGCGGAAACCCCAAATAAGGTCCCTGTTTTCGCGTAAACCCTTTCCCTCAAATCCTTAAGCCTGTTTGAAAGGGTACCCTCACCGGGAGAAGGGAATATACCCAAAATCTCCTCCCCAAACTCCCTTGAAACTTTACACATCATCATCACCGCGTCTATTGCCCTTATAAGGTTGTACCTTGAAAGCCCGGATCCATCAAAAATATACGCCTCGCTTTTAATGTTTAATCTCTTCATAAAATCCGAAAACCTTTCCCCCGCCCTTGAAAGCCCACCTGAATAGTGAGCAACAAGCATATCAGACAAAAAGTTTATGCTGAAAGATAAAGTTGGCTTTAGGATCTCCAAAAGGGTGGGACTGTATAGGGTATCAATCTGATAACCTTCAAGGTTTAGGCTATCCGTTTCCAAAACTATGAATTTTACCCTTTTTGCCCCCGAGGAAACCCTTATTATGTGCCTTATGAAGGATAGCGGATCCCTATACCTGTAGTTCGCGTATGGTATAAAAACCGCGGTATCCTTAAATGTTTCCCGCCCAACCTTTCCAACGTATATTCTTAGATTTGAATCTGGTGAGACAACGCCGTAATTTATTGATAGGGGTGTTATGGGGCTCACGAGCCCTCTTTCCACATCCTCCCATGCCCAACCGTATCCGTACCTATCCCCCCATTTTGGGAATGAGATCACCACATTTAAATTTTTATATTTCAAATTCTTTGCCTTTATTACGGAATCAAGGGTTGAAAACCTCAGGGTGGGATCCCCGTTGAAACGCAAGAGTAAAGTGTCCCCCTTTAAACCTATAATTGTCGGTATCCTGTAATCCTTCCCGAGGTCCTTAAGGAGAATTAAAGCCCAGAGGGATTTTAGGGTGGATGCGGGTACTACATACTCGTCCGAGAAGGCTTCCCTATAAACCTCGCAACTTCCCCTCTCGACCCAAACCTCCGAAATATAACCCAAAAGGAACATCAAGATATTTTAAGGCGGTTTTTGAGAAATTACAAGGTGTCCCCTTTAGAATAAATGTTATGGGGTCAATTATCTGGTATCTCATAATAGCTTTAGTGGGGGTTGTGTTATGATGAAGGATCTTGCCTTAGTAAAAAGCGCGTTAATTTATTTCATAAGGGAGGAGATAACGAAGTTCGGATTTAGGAGGGGGGTTTTGGGACTTTCGGGAGGCGTGGATTCCTCCGTCGTTGCCTATTTAATGGCGGAAGCCCTCGGACCCGAAAACTGCGAATTTTTAATAATGCCCTACAAGACAACATCAAAGGAATCCGTAGAGGATGCCCTTTTGGTTAGTAATGCCTTAGATGTGGAACCGAAGGTTATAGATATTACCCCCTTCGTGGATCCCATAATTGAAAGGTTGGGTATAAAGGATAAAAATAGGATAGGGAATATACAGTCGAGGATCAGGATGATATTGCTTTACGATAGGAGCGCAGAGGTTGGCGGGTTGGTTGTTGGAACATCAAACAAAACCGAGCTTCTTCTCGGATACGGTACCCTTTACGGGGACCTCGCCCACGCAATAAACCCTTTGGGGGACCTTTATAAAACCGAGGTTTGGGAGCTTGCAAGATTTTTGGGTGTTCCCGAGAGGATAATAAACAAAAAACCCTCCGCGGGTCTTTGGCCAGGACAGACGGACGAGGATGAGCTTGGGCTTTCCTATAAAGAGGCGGACGAAATACTTAAGGAGCTTGTTGAAAACTTCAGAAAGCCGGAGGAGATTTACGGTATTTTTGGGAGGGAAAAGGTGGATAGGGTTTTCGAGCTTTTAAGGAGGAACCAATTTAAGAGGAAAATGCCCATAATAGCCAAGCTCTCATCCGTTAGTGTAAATTACGAGTTCATAGCCCCGAGGGATTGGGGCGCTTAAGTAATTTTATCAAGGATCTCCAAAAGCTCAATTGGGCTGTTTATCTCAAAGTCAGCGCCGGAATTTACGGTTCCGAAGGTATCCCCGTACCTGGCAAATACCGTTATCATACCTATGGCTTTTGCGCCTAATACGTCCCTCTCCGCCCAATCTCCCACCATAACCGACTCCCTCGGATCCGATATTCCCAAAAGTTCTAACGCTTTCTTGAAGGGGGCAGCGGCCGGTTTCCTCTCAAAGGTATCCTCGTAAGTTACCACCGCATCAAAGAATTGGTCAAGGGAGGATTCAACGAGCCTGGTCCAAGCTTGAAGCCTCGGCGCATCAGATACCACCGCGAGCTTATATCCCCTCCTAAGGAGCTCCACGAGTGTTTGTTTTACAAGAGGGTAGGGTGTTAGGTTTGCCTCCTTTGCCTTCCTGTAAGCTACGACCCCTGCGGCGAGTATATGCCAATCCACCCTGCCCAAAACCTTCTCCAATAGCTTGTTAAAAACAAATTGATCCTCTATACCCTCCTTTTCGTATATCTTGAAAATCTCGTTATAGACCTCTTCCGGCGTCATCTTTAAACCCGCCCCCACCATCGCCTCCGCAGCCGCCCTCACCGCGGACCTCTTCATCCTCATAAAATCCACCAACGTATTGTCAAGGTCAAAAACCACCGCCTTTATCTTCCTCATCCGCTTAAAACCTGAGAATCCAAGCTTGCCAGGAAATCCTCGTTAGTCGGATACTTTGAGAGCCTGTTTAGTATAAACTCCATAGCCTCAACGGGTGTCATATCCGATATTATCTTCCTCAAGATCCAAACCCTCTCAAGGGTGTATTTTGAGAGCAAAAGTTCCTCCTTTCTCGTCCCGGATCTGAATAGATCTATGGCGGGGAAGATCCTCCTTTCCGCAAGCCTCCTGTCCAAAACCAGCTCCATGTTCCCCGTTCCCTTAAACTCCTCAAATATCACATCATCCATCCTTGAACCCGTTTCTATCAGGGCGGTAGCCAAAATGGTCAAGCTACCCCCCTCCTCTATCTTCCTCGCTGAGCCGAAAAACTTCTTGGGTTTTACAAAGGCGGAAGCCTCTATCCCTCCCGAAAGGGTCTTACCCGTTGATGGAGTTATCTGGTTGTGAGCTCTCGTAAGCCTGGTTAGGGAATCCAGAAGGATAACCACATCCCTTTTGTTTTCAACTAACCTTTTTGCCCTCTCAAGTACAAGCTCGCTGAGCTGGGCGTGCCTTTCTGGGGTAAGATCAAACGTTGAGTAGAATATTTCCGCTTGGGGAACCACCCTCTGGAAGTCGGTAACCTCCTCAGGCCTCTCGTCTATAAGTAGGATTATTAGATGGATCTCCGGGTGGTTCCTCACTATGGATTTTGCTATTTTCTGCAAAAGTATGGTTTTGCCGGATCTGGGTGGGGCAACTATCAAGCCCCTCTGTCCCTTCCCCACCGGTACGAAGAGATCCACCACCCTCATTGATAGGTCGTCATCTTCCGGGTTTTCAAGCCTTATCCTCTCTGTGGGATAAAAAGGTGTTAGCTTTTCAAATAGGGGTCTGTTCCTACTCTGGGAAACCGGGAACCCCGATACCCTTACTATATGCACCATCGGGTCGTTCTTCTCACCACCCTGCGCCCTCGCAAACCCCTCTACGTAATCCCCCGGCCTCAAACCCAGAGCCTTTATTATCTGAGCGCTTACGTAAGCATCCTCCTTCGAGGGATTCAGGTTGTTCTGGGGGGATCGGAGAAAACCGTATCCGTCGGGATGGACCTCCAAAACCCCCTCCTTCCAAACCAAACCCTCCCTCTTCGCCCCCGCCTCCATTATCCTCTTTATCAAACCCTCCTTATCGAGGTCCGCGTAATCCTCTATCCCATACTCCTTCGCTATCTCATAAAGCTCCGATAAACGTTTTACCTTAAGCTCCTCAAGGGAAAGCATCCACACCTCCTTTTTGAAAATTAAATCAATCCCCTTTCTTTCAAGGTCTCCAAAAACTTCCTGGGGTTGCTCTTTACCTTTCCATCAATTATATCAACCCTGCTTCCCCAAGTTTTCCCGTTTTTCTGAGGTAAAATTAGTAATGAAAACTTTTTTGGCATTTCAACCGCCACTAGGACCGTATCCCCCGGTTTTATATCAAAAAAGTTAAGATCAGATTTGTAAAACCCATCGGAGGATGTATATGCAACCTCCATCTGCCCCGTCCTCTTATGTATAAACCAAACCCTTGCGAACTTTACGGGTTTCCCATCCTTAAGGACAAAACTCAAGGATACGAAGGTGTTGGGCTTTTCCCCCTTCCTCAAACCTTCCGTAGGATAACCCTTGTCCCTCCAGGCAAAAAACCCCTCGTTCAAAACGAAAACGTTTTTTATACCATACTCCTTCGCCTTACTTGCCGCTATCTC
>JBMSAP010000104.1:0-3368 GCA_049414445.1 Candidatus Caldipriscus sp.
AAAATTCCCAAAATTACCCCTCCGAGGATGGAGAGGAGGATCCTAACCAGCGCCTATAAATCTTAAGTGTTTGCTCCAGATCTCTTGGGGGGAACCTTCAAAGAAAGGCATTAATGCCCACCAAGATAAAATCCTCCCACAACCGCGGGTGAAAGCTCAAGGGATAAAACCTTCCCAAAGAAGTTTGAAAAATACGAGGATGCCAAAATTCCAAAAACCTGAAGGGACCTTATTATTCCCCCAACTAAGGCACCAAGTATTACAAGCTTTCCCTCCTCCGTTTCTTTACTCTTTAAAACCAAAGCGCAAGATTTAGTCTTCAACCAAATCCTTCCTAAAAGTCATCCCCGCAATTATCCCCAAACTTCCCCCCATTAATACTAAAAGCCCAAGGGAATACGGATGGATGTTTATGGAAAGGATAAAAAAGGCGGGTAGGGTGAAAGCTATGGCGGCGTCTAAGGATTCTCCCGCGGATGCTATGGTTTGGACTATGTTCGCTTCAAGAATGGTACCCTCTTATGGAATAAGGAAAAAAGGGCTAAAGCTCCGACCGCGGCGGGTATAGATAAGGTAAGCGTTTGATATCCCCAAAAGTACGCTTAAGATCTTTCCAAAAATTACCGCGGATTTTGTAAATTCCCTCACTTACTGACAGGTTTTATAATATATACGGGTTCTCCAGTGTTTGACCTTATCCCCTTTTCCTTTATCTTCAACCTCTCAAGTGTATAACCCAGATTCCTAAGGTACCTCCTTACCTGTTCCGCCTCTTCCGGCATTATTGGGGCGTCATATACGATCTTGTTTTTCCCCTGCTGTTGCATGATCTGTATCAGGGCCTTCGCCTTGTTTATCGCCCTCCCTATCCTCCTCCTCATATATCGCGCAATATCAAAATTCACCCTTATCGTCCTCTTCCTTTTGTTCACGATCGCCTTTAGGATATAGTTGAGCTCGCGCAATATCCTTCCCCTATTCCCTATTAGGGTGCTGTCAAGATCCTGAATATCAAAGTTCACGTAATAATTTCCTTCCTCATCCACATCTATGTCAACGCTTCCCTTCACCCCGAGCCTGTGCAAAAACTCCCTCGCTATCTCGTCAAGGATGTCAAAGTCTTCCGTGTCAAGAAATATCCTAACCTTTGCCTTTTGCCTGCCCACAGGCAGTCTCAAAACCTTATACCTTATTTCCGATAGTTCCTTTGAGTGCTCCTTTAGGAAATTTTCAAGCGCCTCTTCAACTGTATCACCTTCTATGTCAATATACCGGGCTCCCATTGGTTGGGAATAATAAAGGAGAAAAATTTCCAAATTTAAAATTCCGTCTTTGTCTTGAAAACGGTAAAGATCTTGGAGGTAAGAGATGATGAGGTGTTGGTGGAGACGGATTTTGGTGTTGGGAAATTTAAAATGGAAAACCCGCGTTTAGAGGGTTTCCCCTTTGAGAGGTTGAACCCATTACAGTTCGTATTTTACAGGTTTTACCTTTTGGAGGATGCGGGGAAGAACGTTTTAGTTGTTGCACCAACCTCTTCCGGTAAGACGGGGGTTGCAATGCTCTTTATGGGGGGCAGGGGGACATACGCGGTGCCAACGAGGGCACTTGCGAACGAAATATATCAAACTTTCGTTAGGGTATTCGGTAAGGACAAGGTGGGGCTTAGGACCGGGGACGTATTTGAGGAAATTTTGGAGGATAGGGATATAACGATTTGCACTTATGAGAGTATGGCGAACGGTTTGAGGACAAACAAAAGCTGGGTAAAAGCTCCCTTCGTAATAGACGAGATACACCACATTTATAAGGAGAGGGGAGTGGTAATTGAGGAGATCTTCGGGCATTTAAATTACAGGAAACTTTTCCCTATTTTGTCCCTTTCCGCCACTGTTCCCAAACCAGAAAATTTGGCGAACTTGCTTGGGGCGGAGGTTTTAATAGAATCAAATTATAGGCCTGTTCCCGTTGAGGAAAAGACTCATCACCTAAGACTTAGGGGGGACAAGTTGGCGGATTTTATAGTAAATAGAATTAAGGGTTTGTCAGAGGACGAAAAGACAATTGTTTTCGTCCATAAAAAGGAACTCGGATACTCGGTATTAGAAAAGTTATCAAACGAAGGATATCCTATTTTAAACGAAACTTTACCCTTTGTTCCCGTAAAATCCGGCGATTTTGTCGCGTTCCATAACGCGGATATACCGGTTGAAGAGAGGGAAAAGATAGAGGATTCTTTTAGAAATGGGGAGCTAAAGGTTCTGATAGCAACCCAAACTTTGGCTTACGGTGTTAATCTACCGGCGGACAGGGTGATCATCTTTGTACGGGGTTTTAGGGGGAAGTTCTATCCCGACGTTCTTGATATTTTCCAGATGAAGGGGAGGGCGGGTAGATACGGATTGAGGGATAAGGGGTATGCGGAGATATACGTTTTCAACGAGTTTAAGGGATTTAAAGAAGCCTTTGAAAAGTTGCAATCGTTTTTATCCTCGGAGAACTTTACCCTTGACCCTATGGAGTATTGGGGGATCTCTTCTTTTATATCCCTTATGATACTAGGGGCGGTGAAATTTGCAGGGAGGAATTGGAGGTCATTTCTATTAAACGTTCCTTCGGTTAAAAAGGTCCCGCCTTATATCCTTGATAATATATACGATTACCTTGAGAGTAAGGGTTTCGTTGAGGATGGGAAACTTACGGAGATCGGCAAGGTACTTTTGGAAGGCTCAATATCGCCTTTGGCTTACGCGGAGATGAAAAGGAGGTTAGAGGGGGAAGTGGAGGTTCTCCTAAGCATAAGGCCCCTGTTTTATATGAAGAAAATAAAGGATTCGCTTAAAAGCTTTTTGAAGGATGATATCTACAACCTAAAATGGGAATTTAAGGGGAGGTATTACGAATTTGATTTTCCGGATGATGGCACGGACGAACTTTGGATGTACATAAACGGGAAGCTCATATTTTATCCGAACATCTCAAACCCTCCGGGTGAGCTGGGTTTTTCACACACCGACGTTTACCACCTCGCAAGGGCACTTTTAACTTTAAGGGAAAACGGTTATATCATAATAACCGACGAGGACATTTTAAGGGTTATGCACTCTTATAAATTCGGATTAAATTTGGAATTCGCACCCTTGGGGGGAATAAAGGGGATAGGTTTCGTTAGGGCAAATATACTAAAAATGGCCCTGAGGGAATTTGGGATAAGCAGGGTGGGCTTTAGCAAATTTGAGTTTCCAAAAGGCATGGAAAGATCGCTGGAATACTACCTGTCCAAGAGGTACAGGGATAAAGATAGGGCAAGGAAGGAGGCGGAGAGTATCATAAGGATTCTGGAAAAGGGGGAAGTATTGGGGGACGAG
>JBMSAP010000105.1:0-2069 GCA_049414445.1 Candidatus Caldipriscus sp.
GCTGGCGCTGTAGGGTACTTGGTGATTACGAGCCCATTAGAGCTACGGGAAAAGTTAAGGGACCCAGAAGCGCTTAGAGAAGTAGCACGCTACATACGGAGAATGCTTAAAAGGGAAGGTTTTGATTACGGATATTATAGATGGCATTTTGCGGGTGATGAGGGAAGGACGTGGTACCCACACTTAAACATTCTTATACCTGGGGGTTATATGCAACCTGAAAAGTTAGAAAGACTTAAGGAGCTTATACGTAAACGCTTTGGCATAGAGATTATACATTACGAGTATGCCCAAGATTTGGCAAGAGTTATACATATAGCGTGGTACGTTTCAAGACCTACTTGGAATTTACAGGACGAGATGGACCCAGAGCTTTTTAAAGGTTTCCGTAAAATGGGAGTATGGGGTAATAAGCACTTTGAAAAAGTGGATATAAAGGAGATATTGGAGAAAATACACGTGGCCGTTAAAAACTTTGTGGAGGATGAATTAGGGGAAAAAACACACGATGAGGTGGTAAAAGCCATTTTAGCCGTTAGAAATAATCTTTGTTCTGGGTGTTATAGGCCGTTAAAATGGATATTTTTAGGCCCAAGTGGGAGCGTTTATATAGGGTACATTAGAGGGAGTGTTTACAGGTTAGGGTGGAGTACTTGGGTTATTATTCCGAGGGATGGACCATATTGGGGTGGACCACTTGTTATTAATGAAGCGTAGCAAGCTACATTATCAAAGTTTGCTAAAGCAAACTTTGATAAACTTTAAACCCTTCGGGTTTAAAGTTTAGTTTCGTATCAAGAATTGAAGCACCGAGAGTATTTATTGAAGCGTGTTTAAAAATTCACGTTCTCGTCGTGTAAAGAAGTTAAACACCGAGGGTTCTTTGAATGGCAAGATGCCGTTTTGAGAAGTGGGGGTTTGATTGAATGCTAAAATTGGTTGAGTTGGGAAAACCCAACCCAACCGTAGGGGGGGATGCAACGTGTATTATATGGGGGATGAAAAGGTTAAGTAGGGGGTTATTTGTAAATGATAAACAAAATTTTACTACGTGTTAATGAATGGGGGGTGTAAATTTTATGTTATCTGAAGTTTTCAACCTTATAATATCCACTGATGGAGTTTTACCTTTACACGTTCAAGTTTAGTATCCTTAGGGCAAAGCCACCTAAAAGGTGGTTAAATCGTTGTAGATGGATGGTTTTTACTGATGATGGTACCCAAAGGTTTAAGACTGTTTTATCGTTTTTGGAAAGTAGTAATTACCCTATGATAGAGCTACCGAGTGAAACAAAGCGTAAAAAGTACTTAATCGTAAAACTTATGGATATAAGGGAATATGCTACATTAGTTGTACCTGACCTGTTGTATGATGCAATTTTAACACCTGAGCCCATAAGAAGTATTGAGGATGATTTATGGGATGTTGCTAAGTATAAATTTGGCGCTAAAGGTTATGCATTGTGGAAAGTGGGGATAGAAAGTATGGCTTTTATGAGAGTAAAGGACGTAAAGGAGAAATTTATAAGCATCTATGAAAGTATTAAAAGGGGGGGAGTAAATGAAGGACTTCAAAAATCTTAAAGAGGTTAAAGATGCTTTAAAGGTGTTAGATGATTTGATAGCTAAAGGGGATTTTGTACAGGATTTAGATCTTGGATGCACCGTACACGCTAAGAATTATCATATTCCAAGTGTTATATTAAAGGAGCTGAGATTGGAAGGTGAAGAGGGGGGGGAAGAATTACGCTTGACTGACATAGAACAACCTGACAATTCAGGAATGGGGGAGATTAGGAAAGCGTGGGACCCTTCAAGGAAGCATACCTGTGGTGTTGTTATGGCGTCGGAATGTAAGCACTGTGGACGTGTGCATATCATCAAAGTGCCGTGTAAGCGGGAATGGTGCCCACACTGTGGACAAGAGGGGAGCTTATACCACAAGCTAACATTTCTAAGGACTTTACGCTACGCTTACCAGATGTTTGAAAATGCTGGCGCTGTAGGGTACTTGGTGATTACGAGCCCATTAGAGCTACGGGAAAAGTTAAGGGACCCAGAAGCGCTTA
>JBMSAP010000106.1:0-2715 GCA_049414445.1 Candidatus Caldipriscus sp.
GACGCTTAACAAAAGGGCTTATCTTCCAATCTTTCTTTTCTGGGTACTCCCAAAGGCGAATAATACGGGACCTTCTCCACTCCTCCCGCACCTCCGACATCTCCTTGTCTACCCAATACGAAGGCACCCCCCATTTAGCGCTTAACAATGTAGCCACTACATAAACCGCATTTTCATACTCCCCCAAATCCAAAGCCACCTCTATAGCATCCGCTATATGCGGATCCCTTACTATTATCAACGCCACCCTCTCCCACTCTTTACCATCCTCACTTAACATTATCCACTCATACACGCCACGTAAAAGCACTTTATCCTCTGGACTAAACATATTCCACCCCCTTAAAAATACCAGAATTCCTCATCTTCAGGTTCCGAGGGCGGGGGCGGACCAGTTCCTACCCCCTCTTTAGGGACAACAAGCCATACTCCCCAACCTAACTTATAAAGGTTATTATGCACGTTATTCATCCACCACGACTTAACCCTCTTCCACCTTAACTTTCTACAACAAAACGCACAATGTCCATGTAAGACCGCAAACGCCATAGCCTCAACACCCGCCCGCAAATACCCCTTCGCCACTAACTCATGAAGACGGGCGACGAAATCCTCAAGCTCTCGGGGGCTCTCAATGGACGCGCTCCGAAAATACTTCTTACCCCAAATCCCCATCTTCCGAAAGTTCTTAAAATTCTCGGGTTCAACCTCATCTTGCAAAAGCCAAGTGGGGCGGGCTATGTAGCGGGCGACATGGCGCAGCTTCCTTACATTCTTTATATAACGGTAATAAACGACCTTAATACCATAACGCCGATAAATCAAGGTTTTTAGCCTCTCCAACTTCTCGGGTTCCAAAAAGCCCCCAGGAATTAAGATGTTTAAATGCGGGTACCAACGGCGCCCTTTATCTCCCGCAAAATGCCACCTGTAAACGCCCCACTCAAAACCCTCACGCGCCAACATGCGCCTTACATACTCCACCACCTTACTTAAAACCCTTTTATCCTTCCACTCCTCCCGCATCTCCTCGGGGCAAGTTATTATAAGATAACCGACGGCGCCCGCATCCTTAAACATCTCTAAAGCATACCCCAAAACCCGAAGGTAAGTTTGCCTATGATACAGACTAAAGGGGCGCCCACACTCGGGGCACCACTCCCGACCGCAGGGCTTCCTTACCACATGCTCAACCCCGCACTCTTCACAATAACCCTTAAGACGAATACCGCAGGTATAGTTTTGACCCCGACCCCAATAAAAACCCTTACCTCGGGGGGAATTGTCGGTTTTCTCGTACATGGTCAAGTTAACCCCCCTCCCTTCTATCTTCCACACCCTCCCATCCCCAACCTCCCCGTTCCCATGCCACGGGACAAACACCGACACCTCAAACCCCTTAGCCCTTGCTATCTCTTCTATCTCATCCAAAGGGACAAAGAAACTTTCCCCATCCACAAACGCCCCTAACTCCTCATCCTCAAAGTAACCGTCTTTATAGGTAATACTACCCGTAGCCCTATCAACACGCCCGAAAATCTTATCAGCGGGCTTAATGCCCAAAACTCTAAGCAATTCTTCCCTTACATCCTTAACGACCGTAAAATTCCCAAGCATACTTTCCCTCTTTTTTCATCAACCCTTACATTTTCCACGACCCCCAAAGGGTAGGACCCCAAAAGAAGACCGCCCTTTGGGGTATTTTTATTATCCCTCATTCTTTCCCCCTTCACTCAAAGCCCCTAACACCGAATAATACCTCTCCTTAACCTCGGACATCTTACTACTCACTCTACTCTCAAGCCCCACCTTCCACAAAGCCAACAACTTGGGCGTAGGCTTATAAGCCTCTACATCCCATCCTAACTCCTCTAAACCCCTTAACCTCTCATTACTAATAATGGCATCGTAGGTTAAATCCGCAACCGCACGTCCTAAAAACTTCCTCACCTCATCAACCTTTAAAACCAGATACCCCTTAATCTTATTTTCCCGTCCGACAGGCACCATAGGGACATTCCACCCCTCAAGCCTTGCTATAACACTTTTAAACCTCTCACTATCTTCCCATCTCACAAAAAACCACTTACTCTTTTGGACCCAAAGCCAAGTAGGGCGTCCCCGTCCATAACTCAACTCGTAAGTATAAACATATAGCAACATAGGTTAATATTATAAAGCCGTCCCCCAACCGTCCGGATAACCTTACTACCCCCTATATCCCCTAACCACCCCATCAAACACCCCTTAAACAACCTTATAATATCATCTTCCCGTCCTCAAAGGATGGGAAGGGGGACCACTACGACGCCTGGGCTCGGGACCTAACCCCGGGTTCAGGCAATTTTTTTATTCCCTTCCCCCACTTCTCCACACGTTCCACAAAAACCCTTACCTGTCCCATTCCTTACTACGTTTATTTTTTGGGGGGGACCACTACGACACCTGGGCATCGGGATCCTACCCCGCGGTTCAGGCATCGCATACACCAAACAACGCCCCACTTCTTGAAACGTTTTATGCCATTCAAAGGACCTTTCATGTTTGACTTATTTACACGACGAGAAACCCAAAAAATTCAAATCTCAAAAACAACAACAGCCTCCTCGCCATAAAGACGCTTAACAAAAGGGCTTATCTTCCAATCTTTCTTTTCTGGGTACTCCCAAAGGCGAATAATACGGGACCTTCTCCACTCCTCCCGCACCTCCGACA
>JBMSAP010000107.1:0-3119 GCA_049414445.1 Candidatus Caldipriscus sp.
AACGATTCTGTATAACCCGCCACTATGTATCCGCCGTCTGATGTCTGTCGAACGGAATAAGCCCCATCATAACCTGTTCCCCCGTAAGTTTTAGCCCATCGTATGTTTCCGTTCGCATCCGTCTTGATGAGCAAAATATCAAACCAGCCCGCACCAAAGGAACGTGTCTCACTTACCAAAATGTATCCACCATCTGATGTCTGTTGAACGGAAAAAGCCCAATCACCATTTGTTCCCCCGTAAGCTTTAGCCCATTGTAAGTTTCCATAAGCATCCGTCTTGATGAGGAAAATATCATAAAAGCCCGCACCGAAGGAATACGTCCCACCCGCCACTATATATCCACCATCCGATGTCTGTTGAATGGAAGAAGCCTCATCCCAACTTGTTCCCCCGTAAGTTTTAGTCCAGATTATGTTACCGTTCGCATCAGTCTTGATGAGTAAAACATCACCACCTATCACACCCGCCACTATATATCCACCATCTGATGTCTGTTGAACGGAAGAAGCATGACTCCAACCTGTTCCCCTGTAAATTTTAGCCCAGATTATGTCCCCGTTCGCATCAGTCTTGATGAGTAAAGCATTAGCACCACCGTAATCTGTATAACCCGCCACTATATATCCACCATCTGATGTCTGTTGAACGGAATAAGCAAAATTCCTATCTCCTCCCCCGTAAGTTTTAGCCCATTGTACATTCCCGTTCGCATCAGTCTTGATGAGAAAAGCCTTATCACCATCGTAATCTGTATAACCCGCCACTATATATCCACCATCTGATGTCTGTTGAACGGAATAAGCACCATTCGGAAATTCATCCCCGTAAGTTTTAGTCCAGATTACGTTCCCGTTCGCATCAGTCTTGAAGAGCAAAATATCAGTACTGCCCGCACCGAAGGAATATGTCTCACCCGCCACTATATATCCACCATCTGATGTCTGTTGAACGGAATAAGCCCAATTCCAATATGTTCTCCCGTAAGTTTTTGCGAATTTTACTACCTGGGCGTAAGCGTAATTTGTGAATAGGGCGACTAGGGACACACTTAAGGGAGCTAACATTAGCCCCCTAACCCATAGCGCGATAGTGCGTAAAAGGTTCCCTTTCATGGCACGTATATTATAACGCTGTCCAATTCCCCTATTGCCCCCTTAAAAAGGGTTATTCCCACTTGGTAATAGCAAAACAGAGCGAGGATCAATAAAAAAGGGGGGCGGGCTTTCACCCACCCCCCAGAGGTTTTAAGGGTTTTTTATCTGATTATCACCTTTTCCCTTATCACCTTTCCACCCGATACAACCTCAACAAAATACACGCCCCTTGAAAGCTCAAACTTAACTTCGTTCTTACCCCTTATGGACTTAACCATAACCCCGCTCATATTATAAACCTTCACCTCAAATTCTCCAGATCCGCTAACCTTTATCCCACCTTTGTATGGCGTTATAAGACCGCTTACAGGTTTGCATGATTCGGAGATTCCAAGTTCATTATCGTCGGATAAGGGACAGGGAGTGGTAACAGTTAAAGTTGGGGATGTAACAGTGGGACATACAGAAAGATCGGTGGGACTTACGGAGGGACATAAAGAAAGAACGGTGGGACTTACGGGATAAACGGTAAGAGAAAATGTAGTTATTGTTGGTGAAGGTGTTGTTACCGTTGGGGTTATATTTCGAACTATTCCACACGAACCTATCTCCCCGTTCGCATCTGTCTTGATGAGGAAAAAATCACCCCCGCCCGCACCGAAGGACCATGTCCAACCCGCCACTATGTATCCACCGTCTGATGTTTGTTGAACGGAACGAGCCCTATCATCGCCTGTTCCCCCGTAAGTTTTAGCCCATTGTACGTTCCCGTTCTCATCTGTCTTGATGAGGAAAATATCATCCCTGCCCGCACCAAAGGAATATGTACACCCCGCCACTATATATCCACCGTCTGAGGTCTGTTGAACGGAAAAAGCAAAATCACCATTTGTTCCCCCGTAAGTTTTAGCCCATTGTAAGTTTCCGTTCGCATCAGTCTTGATGAGGAAAATATCATACCGGCCCGCACCGAAGGACCATGTCCAACCCGCCACTATGTATCCACCGTCGGATGTCTGTTGAACGGAATAAGCCCACTCTTGATATGTTCCCCCGTAAGTTTTAGCCCATTGTACGTTCCCGTTCTCATCTGTCTTGATGAGGAAAAAATTATCACCACCCACACCTGTTATACCCGCCACTATATATCCGCCGTCGGATGTCTGTTGAACGGAATAAGCTTCATCATAAACTACTGTCAGGTTTACCCCGTAAGTTTTAGCCCAGATTATGTTTCCATTCGCATCAGTCTTGATGAGGAGAATATTATCGCTCGTATCGAAGGAAAGTGTCGCACCCGCCACTATATATCCACCGTCTGATGTCTGTTGAACGGAATAAGCCCAATCATAACTTGTTCCCCCGTAAGTTTTAGCCCATTGTACGTTTCCGTTCGCATCCGTCTTAAGGAGGAAAAAATCACTATAGCCCGCACCGAAGGAAGTTGTAGTCCCCGCCACTATGTATCCACCGTCGGATGTCTGTTGAACGGAATAAGCAATATCAATACCTGTTCCCCCATAAGTTTTAGCCCATTGTAAGTTTCCGGATGCATTAGTCTTGATAAGGAAAATATCACCCCCGCCCGCACCGAAGGAAAGTGTCGCACCCGCCACTATGTATCCGCCGTCAGATGTCTGTTGAACGGAATAAGCTTCATCCCAAAGCGTTCCCCCGTAAGTTTTTGCGAATCTTACCTGGGCGTGAGCGTACCCTGTGAATAGGGCGACGAGGGACACACTTAAGAGGGCTAATATTAGCCCCCTAACCCATAGCGCCCAAGTGCGTAAAAGGTTCCCTTTCATGGCGCATATATTATAACGCTGTCCAATTCCCCTATTGCCCCCTTAAAATACCCAAACTATGCAAAGGGTTAGTCCCACGAGGATGAATCTTTTGGCGAGGAAGAGGCAGTTGGTGATAGCAAAGCAGGGTGCGGACCTTCTGAGGAAAAAGAGGGATGCCCTTTTGAGGGAATTTCAGAAACTTCTCTTACCAATAGTTGAAACCCATAGGGAGATT
>JBMSAP010000108.1:0-2481 GCA_049414445.1 Candidatus Caldipriscus sp.
GAGAGGGAAATTAAGGGAAGATACGAGATCTTAAGGGATGGGATAAGAATAAGCGGAGATATGGAGGTTGTGGTTTATTCCATAGAAGGGAAGGAGGTTAAGAGATATCGCGTTGAAGGGGAAAGCTTTATAAACCTTTCCGATCTTCCGAAGGGCGTTTATATGGTTAAAATAGGGAGGGAGGTGGTTAGGTTCGTAAGGATGTGAAATTATTACCCGCAAACGAAGGGAACATAAGAAAGGCGGCGGAGGTAATTAGGGGGGGTGGTGTTGTTGCTTTTCCTACGGAGACGGTTTACGGTTTGGGTGCAAATGCCCTAAATCCAAAGGCGGTATCAAGGATATTTGAGATAAAGAACAGGCCCTCTTTTGACCCCCTAATAGTTCATGTGTGCTCAATAAAGATGGCGGAAGAGATTTCTTACGTTGACGAAATTTCCTTGAAACTTATGGAGAGGTTTTGGCCCGGACCCTTGACCTTGGTTTTACCCAAGAAGGATAAGGTTCCGAACATAACCACCGCGGGTTTGGATACCGTCGCGATCAGGATGCCCGCAAAGGATGTTGCCCTAAAGCTCATAGAGTACTCCTCTACCCCAATATCCGCCCCAAGTGCTAATCCCTTCGGTTATGTAAGCCCAACCAGGGCGGAACAGGTTTATGAGATGCTTGGGGAAAAGGTGGATCTCATCCTTGATGGGGGAAAAACGGATATAGGTGTAGAATCCACGATAATAATGGTCAGAGGTGATAGGGTTTTCCTTCTGAGGCCCGGCGCCTTACCCGTTGAAGAGATCGAGGATTTCCTGAAAGTTAAGGTTGAAGAAATTAAAGATAAGACTTTGGCACCCGGCATGCTCCCCCGCCATTACTCACCAAAGGCTAAGGTTTTGATCATGTCCAATTGGGAGGATTACTTTAAGCTGAGGGCTATGTACCCGAAAATCCTCCTCGTCCTCTCAAAGAGGAGGCCCTATTACGACCTTAGGGCGGTTTATTTATCGGAGGAAGGAGATCTAAAAGAGGTCGCGTCAAACCTTTTTGATACCCTTTACTCCCTGGATAAGATGGGGGTTGAAATTGCGGTTTTTCAGGGGGTTGAAGAAAAGGGATTGGGGAGGGCGATAATGAACAGGTTAAAGAAGGCTTCGGGCGAGGCTATCCGCGAGGTTTAAAAACCCTTCCGCTTCCCTTTCATCCTTTGGAAAACTTTCGTAAGCGTATATCACGACCTTTGAAAATGGCATGGGGATCCTGAAGGAATCCCAAGTATTAAGCTCCCAAAAGGAAGAATATGCCACCCCCACAAAAACCACCCTAACGTTGAGAGCCTTTAAGAGGGATATCGTACCCCTTTTAAATTTCTTCCTGGGACCTATTGGACCGTCGGGGGTTATGGCAATATTCCCCCCTTTTCCCAAAACATCCACCATCTCCCTCAAACCCTTAAATCTATCCCTCCTCTGCGAGGACCTTATCGTCCCAAGGTTGAAATGATATAGAAATCTTGATATAACTTCTCCGTCCCTGCTTGGGGAAACCAAAACGTAAACCGGGGAACCCTTAAAGGCGTAAGGGAGTACAAAAAAGTTTGAGTGCCAAAAGAGGAAAACCGTGGGCTTCTTTGTGAAAAATTCCCCAAACTTTGAGATCTCAAGGGTTTTACAGAGGAGATTGTAAATCTTAACGGGAAAGTTCATTTGCTATAAGGTCGAGGGCAAGTTGTAGGGCTTTTGTTGGATAAAACCTTGAGAAATCGGAAGGTTCCACCTTCCAAACTTCCCCAATTTTTTTAACCTCAAACCAGACCTTGTGTATTAGCCTACCCTCCGAAATTATCCCCTTTATCAAAACCGCACCCTCCGAAACAAAAACCTCCTTTATTGAAAGGTGAAAATCCCCTATTTTGTAATCCCCTATGATGCTGGTATTTTTTATCTCCCTTATCTTCGGGATCCTCAAGGTTATTTCAGGAATTGTAAAGTCGCAGGGCTTTATTAATTGGAACACCCCCTCGTATATCCCCTTCCCCATCCCCTTCCACTTCCTCGCGTACTTGGTTTCAAAGATCCCCCTACCCTCCGAGATATATCCGTACCAACAACCGCTTGAAAGGGCGTTATCGTAGTACCAAAGCAGGGCGGGAAGGTGATCCGAAACTATCCATACCCACCCATCCTCTATAACCCTTAAAGATAATAGCTTCCAGAAATCCTCGGAAAATAAACGTTTGTGCTCGTGCCTTTTCTTGGGCCAAGGGTCGGGGAAGAGGGAATAAACCCTCTGTAATTTTAAATGCTTTGCCCCGAACATTAAAAACGCGTAAGCATCCCCCCAAACCAACCTTATGTTCCCAAGATCCCTCAACCTTCCGCTTGCCCTCTTTATTGATTCCCAAGAAATGTCAATTCCGACGTAATTTATCCCGCGGTTTTGCTCCGCTATAAATTTCAAAAATTCTCCGTTCCCGCACCCTATCTC
>JBMSAP010000109.1:0-13255 GCA_049414445.1 Candidatus Caldipriscus sp.
CCCTAAAAACCCCCCTCATATAACCCACAGTATCGAGGACCCACATCCTGAAACCTACCTCAATTGTGGTATCGGGGGGAAGTGTTAAGGGTTGGGAATCCACATAAACCGTAGAACTTCCAAGATAAATTCTAAGGATCCTGAAAAAGCTTGCAGGGTTCGTCCCATGGTTTGAAATGACCGCCCTGGGATGCAAAATTTCCCCTTTGAAATAAATTCCCCTGTTTGCTGGCTCCCTTGCCCCTTCCACCGCCACGTCTATGCTATAAGTTCTTCCTCCCCTTATTCTGAATTCATCAATCGCGAACCAGAAGGACCACTCAAGGCTAAAATAGACGAAGGCAACCTGAAGGCTATCATAGGTGGGAACTATAAAGCTATCCTTACCCGAAGATGTGCTTGAATATGTTTTCAATTCGCTCCAGGATGACCAGGAAGTACCGTTAAAATATCTGATAAGGACCTTTCCGAAATCTGAAAAGCCGTACTTTTTGAAGGCGTAAAAGTATTCTATTTTCAGGTTTGAAAACCCCGAAGGGATCCCTATCTTTGGGGAAAATAGTGTGTCGTTAAAAGGATATCCACCTCCGTCCGCGTCGCATATCGCATAACCGTTTCCAAAACCCGGAGGTTCAAGGGGTTTTGAGGAGTAGCTTACCACCTGCCAGGTGGAAGGGCCTCCCCCGTTTGATATATACCAATCCGAAGGGAAAGAGGAATCAAAACCTTGAGCGTATATCGTAACCCAACTCATTGGGAAAATTTTAAGGCGGATTTTATGATTTCCTCGGTCCCATCTATTATCATCTTTACCGAGATGGCGGAGAGGATGAGCATAATTCACCTCTCCCGAAAAACTTTACCAAGTTCTCCGAGAATAAGAGCATAACCGCGGTTATAAATACGTTCAGGCTCAAACTTAAAATCGTTATGGGATACCTTTATCCCCGCGCTCAGGGTGGCGGGCCCGACTATTAAGGGGATCCCTATAGGAACCACACCCAAACCCCCCATTTTCCCCTTATCTTCCCCATATATCACGAGCTCCCTTATCGAAAGTACGAGCAAAACCAACCCCCCGGCTATTTTGAAATGGGAAAGGCTTATACCGAAGTAGGCGAACAACCATTTCCCCAAGAGTATAAAAAACACCGCAACAAAAAAAGCATAAAATGAAGAATTTATTGCGACCTTCCTCCTTAAATTTCCGCTCAAGCCGTTGGTTAAAGCTAGGAAGGTGGGAACAATCCCAAAGGGGTCAATACTCCTTCCATCAGCTTTCCATTATCCCTTTAAAGATATAACCAAGGGCGAAGGAGTTGGCGACAAAGGATGAACCACCGTAGCTAACGAAGGGTAGGGGAAGGCCAGTAGGTGGTAAAAGTCCCAAATTCACTAGAATATGGGTTAAGGAGAAGAGGAAGTAAATTATTGAGAAACTAAAACACACGAAGGACTTGAATTTATCTTTTTTCCAGAGCCTTTGGGATGCCCAGACTCCATTCCAAGAGATTATAAAAACCATAAGGATGATCCAAAGCCCACCGGCGGGAAAACCCAAAATACCGTATTCTTCCGAGATATAAGAGTAAGCGAAATCTTTATCGGAGGAAGGTAAGAACCCCAGCTTCTGCAATCCATTTCCCGGACCCTTTCCAAAAACCCCACCCGATATCACCGCCACCTTAGCCTGAATTACCTGCCCCACCTCCCTCTTCCCCAAGAATATTTCCAACCTCTCCTTAACGTGCGGGAAAAACCTATATGAGGAAACTAAGAAAAGGACGGAGAAGGTTAAAACCGTTAGAACCTGCAATAACTTAGCCCTAAAGGTTATTAAAATTATCATAACGGAAAATAGCCAAACCATAGCGGTGGATATGTTCGGCTGAAGGGCTATGAGAACCGCCACAACGCTTGAAATTCCGAAAAGCTTCCAAAAAACAGGATAAACCTTACCCTTCCCCTCAAGGGCAAACACCTTACCCATATAAACTATCAGGGCGTACTTTACAAATTCGGAAGGCTGAAAAGAGAAACCGAAAAATTTCACCCACCTTACGGCTCCTCCGAACGTTCCTCCGTAAATTAAAGTTATTACCAAAAGGGCGATGGATCCCCAGAGAAAAAAGTCCGCAAAATTCTCCAATTTCCTGTTAAAAGCCATAATACCGAGGAAGAAAGCGAGAACGCCCAAAAAAAGCCTCAGGAGGTTGTTTACCAGAAAGGAGAGGGGAGAAATACCATAAACCACGGATTTATACATCAAAACGCTCCATTGCAAGAGCAAACCGGCGATGATAAGCCACAGGAAAGCTAAAATTGTCAGATAAACCCTTGCCCTCAAGTTAGGGAATTCTAAAGACGGACTTTCCCCCTTACAATCCCCACTTATGCGCATAGAGGGAAGCTGGATAATAGAGAAACACACGGATAACCTTCTTTATTTTTACAGGGTTAAGAACCACATATATCACGGAAAGACCCCTTTTCAGGAAGTTAGCCTTGTCGAGCTTGAAGCCTTCGGAAAGACCCTTTTCCTTGATGGGAAAATACAGTCTTCGCAAATAGACGAGGCGGTTTATCACGAGGCATTGGTTCATCCCGCCATGGTAACACACCCGAATCCGAAAAAGGTTTTGATAATGGGGGGAGGGGAAGGTGCGACCCTTAGGGAGGTTTTGAGGTATTCGGTTGAAAGGGCGGTTATGGTGGATATAGACGAGCAGTTGGTTAAACTTTGCGAAGCATATATGCCCGAATGGCACAGGGGAGCGTTTTACGACGAGAGGGCTTATCTTGTATTTACCGACGCGAGGGCTTATATTGAAAATTCAAAGGAAACTTTTGATGTGATAATAAGTGACCTTACGGAACCTATAGAGGGTGGGCTTTCGGTTATGCTATTTACGGAGGAGTTTTACAGGAAGGTATACGAGAGGTTGAGCGAGGATGGTATCTTGGTTGTTCAATCCGCAAGCGCGGATATATACTACTCCAAATTCGTCGCAAACGTATATACAACCTTAAAGCAAGTTTTCCCAATAGTCAAGGTATATCACGCATATATTACCTCCTTCCAGTTGGATTGGGCGTTTACCTTTGCCAGTAAAAAGTACGATCCGGAGGAGGTAGATGAGGAGGCAATTAAAAACAAAATCTCAAAATTTGAGAATGAGCTTAAATTTTACACGCCCCAAATACACGGGGCTCTCTTTAAACTCCCAAAGTACCTTAAGGAAAACATAGAAAAGAACGGGAGGGTGATAAGGGATGAACGGCCGGAAATTTGGCAATCGTAAATTTTTCACTCTTGGAAGTGGAGTAGGATCTGCGGAGGATTATATCCTGGCATTTGATAGGGCTTTGAGGTCTGCGGGCTTTGCGGATTACAACCTCCTTAAAGTCTCCAGCATATTACCCGCCCACTCTTCCTTAGCAAAGGAAATAACTTTACCCAAGGGTTCCCTCTTACCCATAGCCTATTCCGAGATCCACTCAAATGAAGAAGGGAAAATAATAGGTAGTGCGGTTGCCGTTGCCATACCGGAAGACGAGGAAAGCATAGGAGTAATAATGGAGGTGAAGGGCTTTGAGAGGAAAGAAGTACTAATAAGGAAGGCGGAGGAGCTGTGCCTTAAGGCAATGGAGGATAGGGGGATAAAGGTTAAGGAGGTGATCTCAACGGGTGCGGATGCTGAGGTCAAAGGGGGTTTTGTTTGTGTCTTCTCGGGAGTGGCTATATGGGAAAGCCAAGAATGACCTTTAAGGAATATCATACAGAGTTTTCGGGTATCTTTTTTGAGGTAGATAAGGTTTTAAGGCACATAAGGAGCGAGTATCAGGATATTCTACTTTTTGAAAATGAGTTTTGGGGAAAGGTGTTCGTTTTGGATGGGCTCGTTATGACCACGGATAAAGACGCGTTCTTTTATCACGAAGCCCTTGTTCATCCCCCAATGGTTTTTTCCGAAAGCGTTAACGAGGTTCTGATAATAGGGGGTGGGGATGGGGGTGTTTTGGGAGAGGTTTTAAAGTACCCGATAAATAGGGTTTTTTTGGCAGATATAGATGAGGAGGTAATAAGGCTCGCAAAGGACTTCCTTAATATGGAGGAAATTTTCTCCGACGAAAGGGTATTTATAAGGGTGGAGAATGGGCTTAAGGTGGTAAAGGAGGGAGAAAAATACGATGTGATTTTGGTGGATTCTACGGACCCCGTTGGTCCCGCAAAGGCCCTATTTGAGGTGGAATTCTTCGAGGGGCTAAGAAATTCTCTGAAGGATGGGGGTTTTATAAGTATGCAGGTGGGAAACCCTATATTCTACCTTGAGCAAATATCGGAAACTTACTCAATAGCCAAGAAATATTTTCCCACCGTGAAAATCTATTCCTCCTTTACACCCACTTATCCTGGAGGTTTCTGGGTATTCTTCCTTTTAGGATTTGGGGAGCCAAGGAAAATGAGGGAGCTTCCGGAGGGGAACAGGTTTTTGGTCAGTGAAACTGTCCTAAATTCCCTCCTCGGTTTTGAGGAATTTGTGAAGTCCTTTTGTAAAATTGCGTAAATTTCTTGATATATCCGTAAGACTTGCCATAACCGTCCTTGCGCTATATTGGGTGCTTTCAAAGGCGGACATATCAAAGGTAATAACCTTACTATCCTCAATGAACCCCTTCCCCGCCTTCCTCGCGGTCTTTTCCGTTTTTTTAGGTCTCTCCCTTTCTGGGTTGAGATGGTACATATTTCTACAGCCTAAGACCATTACCCCCTTAGGTGCCATTTTTGTCACCCTCGGTGCCATCTTTTACGGGATGTTCTTACCCGCAGGGGCCGGTGTGGATCTTATCAGGGGGCTCTACGTCGGTGTTAAATCCGGCTCCAAATCACAAAGCTTCGCTTCAGTTTTTATAGATAGGATGGTGGGTTTCCTCGCCCTACTAAGCTTGGCTTTGGCTGCGTTAATTCTTGGAAGTAAAACGATGAGGCATATAGGCATTTTTATCCTACTGGGTTTCGTTTTATCCCTTTTCTTTTCAGTAATCATATTGAGTAGGAGGTTGAGGAAGGCAGGTATAAGGGTCTTGGGGAAGATAAAGGTTTTCCATTTAGGTGAAAAACTTTCAAGGTTCCTCCTGGCATTTGATCACTACAGGGAAAATCCGAAAACCCTGATCGTGGGATTCTTTTTATCCCTCATGATCCAGCTTTTCTTAGGTTTAAGCGCGTATTTTTTGGCTCTGGCTTTAAACTTGTTAAAATTTTCCCTTGACATAAAATTCCTCAAGACCGTCGTTTATACCTCAGTTGTGAACCTCATAACTATGCTCCCTATAAGCTTGGGAGGACTTGGGGTGAGGGAGGGGGGTTTCGTTTACCTTATGGGCCCTTACGTGGGAGTCGAGGGCGCGATCTCAATATCCCTACTTTACTACTTCGCGAATATTTTGGCTTCCTTACCCGGCTTGTTCTTCATATGGAAAAGAAGGGTATAGCGGAGATGTTTTCAAATATGCTCCTTTATGAATTCAGGAACATAGTTTTTTCCTTTGGGCAGAACCTGATTTGGAGGAGGGAACTCATAAGGCTTTCAAGGGGGAAACTCCTTGATGTTGGAACCGCAACCGCTATAATTCCATCTATATACAGGAGAGGACCCTCGGTGGGTTTGGACATTTCCTTGGGTATGCTTAGGAAGGCAAAGAGGGTTTGCCCTTTGGTTTTGGGGGATGGAGAGGATCTACCCTTAAAGGATTCAAGCTTTGACACTTTAACGGTGGCCTTTACGTTGAGGAATATACCAAACAAGGAAAAGGCTATAGGGGAGTTTTATAGGGTTTTGAAGGATGGGGGAAGGCTAATAATACTTGAGATGAAACTTGAAAGGTGGAATGTGGCTGGGATCTTATACTCCCTATTTATGGTATTCCTCGCCCCCCTTTTCCTCTCATCTTTCTCGGATTACGCGTACCTCCTGAAGAGTATGTTGAACTTTCCGGATGACAAAAAATTAAAGGGAATGCTTGAAAGGGCAGGTTTTAGATCGGTTAAGATAAAGGTTTTCTTCCCTGGGATAACTAGGCTGATTTATGCGAGGAAATGTACGGGATAGACGTTTCATCAAAGAGGCTCGGGTATCTTGATAGGGAGGTTTTAAAGTTTGCTTTGGATTGGAAGGGTTCTAAATTTTCCGTGGAGTTTGGGGCAGGTTCAGGTAGGCTTTCCTTAATCCTTGCACTTTTGGGTTATAGGGTTTATATATACGACTTGGGGGATGTTGAGCTCTTAAATTTGGCAAAAGCTTTGAAATTGAAAATTTTCCACAAAAAGACCGATATAAGGTATATAAAAACGTCTGACCTACCCGAGAAGATCTCCATATTCGTTGCGGAGAGGGTTTTACACTATCTGAGGTTTGAAGAATCAAAGAGGGTTTTGGCGAGGGTGATAAGGAGGATGGAAAAGGGGGGAAGGCTATTCCTTTCCCTTTCCGGCATCAATTCCCCAATAGGTAAGGATTATGAACACAGGGATTTTCCCGTTGAGAAAAGGTTCTGCTTGCCATCGAGGGAGGTTATAGAAAAATTCAAAATAGATGTCCCAATATGTCTTTACGATATTGAGGATTTGAGGAGGCTTTTGGATGGATTTCCAGTAAGGGAAGTAAAGCTCAGGATTACCGCCTTCGGAAACGTGGAGGGGATCTTTGAGAAGATAGTATAACAACTGTATAATAAACGCTTATGGAGAATGGGAAGGTGATTTTCAGGGTTTTTAGATACTCGCCGGAAACTGGGAAATCCGAGTTTAAGGAATATGAGGTTCCCACGAGGAAGGGGATGACGGTTCTTGAGGGGCTTTATTATATCAAAGAAAACCTTGATGGTTCTTTGGTGTTCAGGGCATCGTGTAGGATGGGGGTTTGTGGTTCATGCGGTATGAAGATAAACGGAAAGATGGGTTTGGCTTGTCAAACCCAAATTTCCCATCTACACTCCAAGGTAATAACCGTTGAATCTATGAACAATTATAAGATAATAAAGGATCTCGTACCCGACTTAAGGGGCTTTTTTGAGAAACATGGGGCGGTAAAGCCTTATGTGATAAGGTATTCCGATCCAGAAGAATTTAACGACCCAAAGGGTGAATACCTTCAAAGTCCGAAGGATGTTGAGGATTACCTCCAGTTTTCCTATTGCATAAAGTGCGGAGCTTGTGTGGCCGCTTGCCCGGTGGTTTCCGGGAACGAAGACTTCCTTGGACCCCAGGCTTTAGCTTCCGCTTATAGGTATATGTCCGATAGCAGGGATGAGGGGTATATTATTGAAAGGGAAGTGGTTTCCTCTTTGGTGGAGGGTGCCTTTAGGTGCCATTTTGCTGGGGCATGTTCCGACGCTTGCCCGAAGGGTGTAGACCCAGCCCTTGCCATACAGCTCTTAAAGAGGGAGCTGAGTTTGTACTCCTTAGGTTTGGCGAAGAAGAAAAAGAAGGCGGGTTATCATATGATAGATTGGAACGTTCAACCCCCCTCCGACGCTCCAAAGGCTCCACCTAAAACGGTATGAAACCCAAGGCGGGGGTTGTGGTATTTCCCGGCTCAAACTGCGACAGGGATACCTATTGGGCTTTAGAAAAGGCGGGTTTTGATGTTAGGTACGTTTGGTACAAAGATACGGATATTTGGGATCTCCACCTCATCGTCCTTCCCGGAGGTTTCTCATATGGGGACTATTTAAGGCCCGGGGTTTTGGCATCCTTTTCCCCCGTTGTTAAGGCCCTTTGGGACTTTAAGGGTTATGTTATGGGAATTTGCAACGGATTCCAGATATTGACGGAAGCGGGCCTTTTACCGGGAGCCCTGACGAGGAACATAAATGGAAAATTTATCTGCGAATGGCAAACGGTGTTGGTTGAAAATTCAGATACCCCCTTCACCAACCTTTTCAAAAGGGCACAGAAGCTTATGATCCCCATAGCGCACTCCGACGGGAGGTATATAAAGGGAAACGGGGATTTTAGTGTGGTCTTTAGGTACGAGGAAAACCCAAATGGTTCGGAGGATAGTATAGCTGCGATTATCTCCACCGATGGTAGGATCTTTGGGACGATGCCCCACCCGGAAAGGGCAAGCGATAGAATTCTGGGTAGCGAGGATGGCCTTGGAGTATTTTTAAGCGTACTTAACGCCCTAAAATGGTGATTTTACTCTCTTACTTAGATCTCTTCCCACCCCTAAACGACAAATATTCCACTTACTTCAAGGATAGAAGGCTCTCGGAGTTGAAAAAAAAGTACACGGGAGACACGTACAGAGACCTTTACCAACTTGGTTGGGTTTATTACTTGACGGGAAAGTACGATTCCGCTTCCTTTTACTTTTCCCGAGCGTCAAGGAAGGGAAACTATGGGGATACCTTAAGGCTTAAAGCCCTTTTAAATGCCGCCTTATCCTTCGGTAGGTCATATAACTTTGATAGCGCCATAAGATACCTTGAGATCTACCTTTCGGAGGCTGGGAGAGATTATCCCGAACATTTCCCGCTAAAATCCGAAGTTTATAAAAAAATAGAGGATTTCAAGGTTTTGAGGGAGATCTACACAAGGAGATTTGAGAACGTTAAGGTAGAGCAAATTGAGGAGCTCGTCGAGAAAACGAGTTCTTATTACATTCTCAGGGATGGCACGGGTGGTGATTATTCGCCCGTAATAAGCGCGGATGGAAGGGTGATGCTTTTCGTTTCAACGAGGAAGGGGGGTGAGGGTAGGGAGGATATATGGATATCCTTTAAGGAGGGGGACAAATGGTCAAAACCAAAAAATTTGAAGATCCTAAATTCCCCTTCATCCGAGGGTGTAAGTGGAATATCCGCGGATAACAGAACGTTAATCCTCGCTTACAACTCTAAGTACAAACCTTCTCCCAAGGAAGTTGCGGGGGGAATAAGGGACGGTTTTGGGAATATGGATATATACTTTTCGGAAAGGAGAAATGGTTGGGATTCTTGGGGTGAGCCAAAGAACGCGGGAAGCCCCCCAAACAGTAGATACTGGGATGCCCAAGCCACCATGTCCCCCGACGGAAAATACCTATTCTTCTCCTCAAGCAGGCCTGGTGGGTACGGTGGGCTTGATATATGGATGTGCATAAGAAGGGAGGATGGAACATGGAGCGAACCCATAAATTTGGGACCAAACGTAAATACGCCGGGAAACGAGATCTCCCCCTTCATACACTCGGACGGAAAAACCCTGTATTTTGCATCAAACGGTTGGCCAAGCTTCGGTGGGTATGATATTTTTGTGAGTAAAATGATAGGGGAAAACAAATGGACAAAGGCGGAAAATTTGGGATATCCTTACAATACCCACGAGGACGATATATTCTTCTCGATTCCTGCAAGCGCGGATTGGATATACCTATCGAGGATAGATTCCGTTGATGAGAAGACGGGGATAAAGATCTACCACTTGTACAGGGCGAGCATACCTAATAGGAAAAACCTTAAGGAAAGCCAAAAGAAGCTTTTGCCGGAACCGGTGAATTTGGTGAGGGGAAAGGTCTTTGATGCGAAAACGGGAGAACCCGTGAGAGCAAACGTAAAGATAGAGGACCTCCAAACGGGGAAGGTTTGGTTCTCATCCGAGACGGACGATAGGGGGGAGTTTGTTGTTATTCTGCCTTCGGGGAGGTTTTACGGTTTAAGCGCGGAACCCCTTGATACCCTTCACCTCTTCCAATCCTTCAACTTTGACCTAAAGAACTTGAGGGATTATCAGGAGAAGTATTTGGAAATCCCCCTACAACCCATAGAAAAGGGGGCGGTGTTAGTTTTAAACAATATATTCTTCGACTTTAACTCCGCAGAACTTAAAGAGGAGTCAAAACCTGAACTTGACAGGCTCGTAAATTTCCTGAAAAAGAACCCGAAATTGAGGATAACCTTGGCGGGGCATACGGATATAGTGGGCACGGAGGAGTACAATCAAAAACTTTCGGAGAGGAGGGCAAAGGCGGTGGCGGACTACCTGATAAGGAAAGGTATAAACCCTTCAAGGATAAACGTAGTTGGGTACGGCTCGAAGAAACCCATAGCACCCAACGATACGGAAGAGGGTAGGGCTAAAAACAGGCGCGTTGAGGTGATCTTGAACTGACCTTTCCAAGAAACAAAAGGCTAGGGGGCCTAAGGGAACTTTTAAAGATATTTATACAACCTTCAAGGTCTTCGGCAAGGACGAGAAATGAGTACCTTGACGCATAAACTTTTATTGCAGGAAACTTCGCAAATCCTTCGGCACCCATTCTTATGTCAAAGATATGTATCCCATCCACCGTTGAGATGTACAAGATTTCCCTTGATAGGGAAACGGAAAGGGGAAACCTCTCAAATTTCCTTGAGAATATTATCCTCTCGTTCCTGAAAACCCTTACGGATTTTCCCCTTATCACGAAGTAAGTTGAATCGTCCAAAAAAGCCCCATCATCCGCATACGCCGAGTTCATCCCGCATACGAAATCTCCCCCCACCGCATCGCAAATTTTAACCTCCCTGTCAAAGTTCTTAACCTTAAATTTCTCAAATTTCCCGTTCAAAAACCTGTAAATTTCCAGGACCTTTCCCCTAGGAGTCCCCAAATATACCCCTCCTGTATCGTAAGCAAAAAAGGAAAATTTAGTGCAGTTGGGAAATTTCCCCAAATTTATCGGTTTTTTTGACTTATAGGTCAAAAGGTAAGAAAAACAACCCCTTTGGGTTGATATTATCAGCGTATCCCCAATTAAGGCAAAATTTTCAGCCCTATCGTCCAGCTCAAAAAAAGCCTCCTCCCTTACCTCTTCCCCTTCAAGGGAAAGAATGGAGAAATACGGTCCCCCCATATAATTCCAATAAAAACCGTATTCAAATTTTGGCCTTTCAACCACCTTTTGGCTCAAAAGGGTAAGAAGCATATAAATTAGAAGATGTTTATTGACCTATATATCCAAAGCCTCACGACATACGAACTACCGCTTATTCTCAGAACCTGATAATCGGGAACCAAACCCGCTAGCCAAAGGTCCAACCTTGAAGGCCTTGACCATCCCGTATTTTGTAACCTTGCGCTGGGAACGAAATAACCGAAGGTGATTCCAACATCCGCTATATCCGCGTAAGAGAATTTTAGTGCCATATCAAACTCGCTACCAAGATAGGGATCTACTCCACTTGGTGAGGATGCCTCAGCGAACATAAACCCGTCAAGGCGCACTATTAGGGATTGCTGTATAGGGAAAGCCTTATAGATAAAGTTCAGGTTTACAACAACAAAGTTTGTTGGGTTGAAGAAGTATATACTGCGCCAGTTGTCGGGGCGGTAGTTCCATATGAAAACCTCCCCCATACCCGTCCAATGCGTCCATGGGCTAAATGCGCTCACCCCGGATCTCGGAATGGGGGAAAGCCAGGATTCGTAAAGTCCCCTTGTATTCGGGTTATCCCCACTGAAAGCAAAGAAAGAAAGCCCACCCGTTATTTGATCCGTAAAGTCGTAAGATCCCCTTATTCCTATCGCATAAGCGCTTATATCCTGACCCTCACCCCCCGTTATATCGTATATCTGGTCGCAAAAATCATAACAAACTTCCTGCCTTGATCCCCACCTGCCGGTCATATAACCCACTTCCCCCTCCATCGAGAAGTTCCCTATGGGTCCTATGTTTATATACCCACCAAGCCAGTAGGGATTGAATCCCCCAGCGAATCCCCTATCCTCCGTCATAGCTGCACCGTATATAAAAAAGTCGTAAATGCCCCTGTCCCCCCTGCTTTTACCCAATATCAAAGCCCAAGTTTCAATATCGTACTTCGTGTATATCCATTTGAACGCTTGCTGATTCGTCGCGGGGTCATAGTAAGCGAAGGGATACCAGAGGTACTCAACCTGCCTGGCCCCACCCTCGTTGGATTTTGCGTAAAGAACGTGCAAGTACCAATCCCAAGCTGGGCTAAACCTGTAGGCGAACCTTATCGCGTTTGTTCCAAGTCCGTGATAATCCCCGAAAGAAAGTCCCATCCCGTAATTTATTATCTGCCTACCCATCCTGAGCTCGCCGAGTCCCCCTATGGGCAAAACGAAGGTATCAAGCTGAACATAAGCCTCCGAAAACCCTATGGGTAGCCTCTGAAACTCGCTCGCCGCCTCCCCCACGTATATCCCCGCTATACCCAAGGTGAACTTGTTCGCGAAAGTGACGGATACGCCAGCCCTGGCCCTTAGGATGTTCAGAAGATCTCCCGTCCCTTGCGCGGATAAACCGCTTAAGTCGTTTATGGGTGTGCCTATTAGGGTGCTTGCACCGAAGACCTCCGCGCTAACCTGCACCCTCGTGGGTTGTTCCTCCCTATATATCTCTTCCTGGGCAAGGGCGATATAGGGAATAAAAAGTAAGGTTATCCTACGCATAGTGGGAATTATAAGAGGGTTTTTAAAGCGATATGCACCTTTATAGTTTACGCTTATGTTTCTTTTTGCATATACGGTTGTGCATAAGGGTTTGGATTTTTTAAGGGGAAAGGAGTATCATTATTATGGGGGCGATACCCTTTATTGGTCGGATAATAAGATTAGGCTTTGGAATTTGGGGCTTCATCTCTATTATAGGGAAGGTTTGAGGATATTGGGAAACGACCTTGACCTGAACGGTGACGGGCTTGTGGATGTTATATTGACGAACAACGAGTGGTGGTTTTCCTACCCTTACCAACACTTTTTTATAAATCTTGGTGGTAGGAGATTTGCCCCTATATATTTTAAATACAGGGCGGATGAAGATAGTATGTGCCACGATGCGGTTTGAGTTGGTGATCTAAACGGAAACGGCATTTTGGACTACGTTTTAAGCATTACGGAGCCAAGAAACAAAACCGGGATAAGGATATTCTACGATTTTCCCTTTGATACTTCCCGCTCGGTATATTTAAAATCCGGCTCCGTTGAAACCCCAAACGTCGCGGATGTAAATCTTGACGGGTATCCGGATATATTGGTGGGCGTATGGAGGGATTCATCCCAAGCAAATCCGCAGGGTAGGGAATGCTCGAAAATATTCTTCAATTCCCCTTCCGGTTTCCACCAATGGGATACCACCCCTTGCCTATACGGTGCGGGTACGCATCCCGTCTTCTTTGCGGACCTTGATTACGATAATTTCCTTGATGCATTCATAGGTAGCCTTTACTATAGGGGTTGGTTCCCACCGAACTTCCCACCTAG
>JBMSAP010000110.1:0-8347 GCA_049414445.1 Candidatus Caldipriscus sp.
CTCCATTAAACGAAATATCTCCCGGAGAAGCAGGAAATACAAAAATCCCTCAAATTCTCCTCAAAAACTTCCAAGGGTAAATATTTTAAACTGTCCGCCCCAAGGAACTTCCTTATTCCCTCAACGTCCATCTGGTTTGCTATAAGCTCCCTCCTGTTTGGAGTATCTATCCCATAATGGCAGGGTCCTATAACAGGTGGAGAACCGATCCTTACGTGCACCTCCTTTGCCCCCGCCTCCCTAACCATTGAAACTATTTCCCTCATCGTTGTCCCCCTAACTATTGAATCATCTATAAGGTATATCCTCTTCCCCTTTAAAACCCCCTCAACGGGAAAGAGCTTGGACCTTACCACGCTTACCCTCTTTTCTTGCGTGGGTTGTATGAAGCTCCTGCCTGCGTAATGGCTCCTTATAAGGCCGAAGTGTAAGGGCTTTCCGATTTTTGAAGAGAATCCAAGGGCGTATATATTTCCCGAATCTGGAATGGGAACTACCATATCAGCCTCCACTTCCTCCATCTCCGCAAGCTTCTCTCCAACGAAGTACCTCCAGTTATACACGGACCTTCCGAATATGTTGCTATCAGGCCTTGAGAAATATACGAGCTCAAAAGAGCAGGGTAGGGGAATACCCCCTTCAACCTCAAACTCTTTTAATGAAGAAGGGTTCGCAATTATACCAACACCCCTTGGGAGTTCCTTTATAGGGACAATACCCGCGGATCTTAGAGCGGAATCTTCGGATGCAAACCAAATTTCCCCCTCCCTCTTCCCCATCCAAAGGGGCCTAAATCCGTACGGATCCCTAAAGGCTACCAAATTTTCCCCCTCTATCATCAAAACCGACCATGCCCCCCTTAGAATTTTTGCCATCTTTTTGAACCTTTCCTCAATTTCCCCATCAAGGGTAAGGTAAAGGTTCAATATTACCTCCGTGTCCGAAGTTGCCCTAAAAAATACCCCCTTTGATGATAACTCCGCCCTTATCTCCTGATGGTTCCTTATGTTCCCGTTATGTACAATTGCCTTTATCCCTTTTTCGGTTAAAACATAAAAGGGTTGTATGTTCTCCGTCCTCCAGCTTTCCCCCGTGGTTGAATACCTCGTATGCCCTATCAATACCTTAAATGTTGGATCCGATGGAAATTTCTCCGATATTTGGGAAACCAAACCGAAAGTTTTAAAAGAAACCAGTTCCCCATCAACCGTATATCCCAAAAAACCCGCGGATTCTTGCCCCCTATGTTGCAACCCATTTAAAACTTCAAGGAATTTCCCAAGCCTAATTCCCTTCCCGCTAATTACCCCAGCTATCCCGCACATTACCTTATTGAATTTAAAACTACCGTTATTGAGCTCATACCCATGGCAAATGCGGATAACTCTGGAGGTATAAATCCCGTCATGGCGGTAGGGATAAGGAGGGAATTGTATAGAAAAGCCCAGAGGAGATTTTGAAGGATCCTTGAACGGGTTTTCCTCGCTATCTTTATTATCTCGGGAACAAGTTCTATATCCCCCCTAACTATTATTATGTCCCCAGATAGGATCGCCAGATCAGTTGCCCTGCCCACCGCTATCCCCATATCCGACTCAGAAAGTACGGGAGCATCGTTTATCCCATCACCAACGAAGGCAACTTTACCGAACCTCCCCCTTAATTCCCTAACCTTTTCCACCTTTCCATATGGAGATAAATTAGCAAAATATTCAACTTTTAGTTTCTCCGCCACCCTTTTTGTATTCTCCTCATTATCCCCGCTCATTATAAACACCTTCAAGCCCATACCCTTTAAACTTTCTACTACCTTAAATGCCGATCCTTTTATTTCATCCTCGACAAAAAACTTACCCTCAACCCCATCAACGACCCCCCTTATCCAACCCTCCCCCTTCTCTATCTTAACCCTTTTGCCCTCCACATCCCCCTCTATACCTAACCCCACAATTTCCCTGAAGTTTTCAACCTTATAGGGTGAGCTTCCAACAAATTTGTATATAGCCTTGGAGTATGGATGGGAGCTCTTTTCCGCCAAGGAAGAAATATAAGGTAAGATCCAACTTTCCCCCTCAAACTCCACCACATATGGCCTTCCCTCCGTTAATGTTCCCGTCTTATCAAAACAAACAACCTTTATATCCTTAGCATTTTCAAGAGCTTGAGGGTGCTTTATCACTATTCCCCTCTTTATAGCCCTTGATATTCCCACCGCGATCGCCAAAGGTGTAGCTATACCCAAGGCGCAAGGGCAGGCAATCACCATAACAGATATGGCGGAGTATAAGCCCCTTGCGAAGTTCCCCATAAAGCCCCAAAAGATCAAGGTTAATATTGCAAAAAGTAAAACCCCCCAAGTAAAGCGTGCGGAGATTTTGTCCGCCAATGTTTGAATCTTACCCTTTTCCTCCTGAGCGGATAGTACCGCTTTCTTTAGGTTTCCCACGAAGGTATCTTCCCCCACCTTTTCCGCAACAACCTCAAGATAACCGCTTATTAAAACGGAACCCGCGAATACCCTTTCCCCCTCCGAAACCTTAACCCCCTCAAACTCTCCCGTTAAAACCGCCATAGAAACTTCCCCTTCCCCCCTCAAAACCCTCCCATCAACCGGTATCCTCTCCCCACTTTTCACCACAACCACATCACCCTCAGAAATCTCCTCCGCGTAAAGTTTAACCACCTCCCCATCCCTCAATACATTGGCAAATCGCGGGATACCCTCAATCAAGCTACCCAACTCCTTATACACCCTCTCCCTCATCCTCTCCTCTACCGACTTTCCAAGCAAAACCAAGAGTATAATTACGCTTGCTGGCTCAAAGTTCATAGAAATTAGGGCGCTTAAACTCCCCAAGGTTATTAGGCTGTTCATATTTGGGGAAAATTTCAAAAACCCACCTATTCCGGATTTTATTATGGGATATCCAACAAAAAGTACCACAAAACTTGCCAGGATCCCTTGCAGGATGTGGTTATCAAATGGCTTAAGATGAAAATGATGCCCAAGAAGGACCAAAAGGGTGGGAACAAAGCCAATCAGAAACCTATGAAATAATCTTATCTCCCTTCCCCTTGAAATTTCCCCCTCGATCTCGTATGGAAAACCACTATCCTTAATCACCTTTATTATTTTCCCTTCGGAAACCTGTAAGGGTGAGAACTTGATAAAAAGCCTCCTGCTTATGTTTTCCACCTCAACCCCTATTACCCCCTCCACCTTTAAAAGATCCTCCACCAACTTTTTAAGCTCTTCTTGCCCTATATCCTGAAACCTTACCACAACTTCCCCATAAGATATGCTGTACCCGAAGCTCTTAAGTTCCTTTATGGCGGATAAGAGACTTTCGGGTTCTTCAAGGTAAACAAGAGCTCTACCCGAGGAAAAATCTACCTTGACGTCTTTTATACCCTTTGATTTGAGTATGCTTTCTACACTCCTTGCACAGGATTCACAGGTCATCCCCCTGACGGGGAGGAGAAGCTTTTTCAAAGAAATGGCCGGGGAGGGAGTCGAACCCCCGACACAGGGATTTTCAGTCCCCTGCTCTACCACCTGAGCTACCCGGCCTTAGGTGGATATTATAAGGGGGAAAGAACACCTGGGTGCCAAAACTTCACCGCCATAAAATATGCGTTATACATTGAAAAAGGTAAAAAATAAAATAGGTTTTGTTGAGACACCAAAGGAGATAGCTGAATTAATGGTTGATTCAGCATCCATTGACAAAAACGATCCAGTCCTTGATACGGGATGTGGTAAGGGAATTTTTCTTGAAGTTTTAAAGGATAGAGGATACAAAAACATTTATGGAATAGAGATAGATGAGGAACTTTATGGTTATTGTAAGAAAAGGTTTGATAATGTTATTTTAGGCGATTTTTAAACTTATGAATTTAGAGAACACTTTGGTTTAATCATTGGTAATCCTCCTTATGCACACTTTAACCAATTGCCTATGGGATTGGCAAGAAGCGTGAAAAAGATAATTGGAACGAGCGAGGGAGATATATATTATGCCTTTATCTTAAAATCAATCTCTCTTCTAAAAGAGGATGGGGAACTCATATATATTGTGCCTTACCACTTTTTCTATAACACTTACGCAAAATTTCTTAGAGAAACAATTTTAAAATTTGGCAAGTTGGAAATCATTATAGATTTAGATGAAGCCCGTTTGTTCCAAAATGAAAACCCTGAAACTATCATTTTCAAATTCAAAAAAGGAAAGTATAACCTGAAAGACGAGAAGATAAAAATACTAAGAATAAAATCTACAAAAGCTACCCCTTCGGAAATATACACCAAGGCAAAGGAGGCGCTATATGAAACTTCCAATGATTTATTTAGTTATTATGAAATTCCTCATTATTTACATACTCAAACCTGGTCCACTTATGCTTTTAACTTTGCTAACTTTCCTTATCTAAAATTGAAGGATATTGCAAAAGTTGGTGTTGGCTTAGTTTCGGGGTTTGATAAGGCTTTTCTTGTATCAACAAACGAATTAAAATACTTTAATGATAGAGAAAAGGTTTTAGTAAAGAAGTTTATCAAGGCAAAGAATTGTAAAAGGTTTTTAACGGAAGGTTATGAATTGTATATAGTTGTGGATGAAAGTATAAAAAGCGAAGAAGAGTTGAAGGAACATTTTCCAAACATTTACAAGAAACTTTTGCCCTTCAAAGACGAAATGCTTAAAAGGTATTTGCCGCATAATAAAAATTGGTTTCATTGGCAGGCCTTAAGAAATTATAAGTTTTTGCTATCTAACTTAAATAAGAAAAAAATTTATGTTCCTGTCTTAGATAGGCACAAGTATAACAGATTTAGTTTGGGTAAAGATGGGCTATTACCACATGGTGATGTTTTATTCATTCAACCATATGAAGAGGATGATTTATTCTTTCTTCTTGGCTACTTAAACAGTGCATTTTTTAGAAATTACTATCTTTCAAAGGGGTCAAGAAGAGGGGGGAGAATTTCTTTCACTCAAAAGCTGGTTGAAGATGTTGAAATACCATTGTTTTCGGATAACGTAAAAGATAAAATAAAAGAAATCGCAAAAGAAATTGTTTTCAGGTTAGAAAATAATTATGATATTTCAAATCTTGAAAAAGAATTGGATAACTTGATAAATTCATCAATTGAGAAACAGGAATTTAAAGCGGAGGTTGGGCAAGGATCTATACGGAGCTTTTGGAGTTCAAAAGGGAAAGGGACTATTTAAACCTTAGCTTTGATAAGGATTGGGAGCTTTTGGAAAGGGTTTTCCATACGTAAGTGAGTAGGTGGCTATCCGATAACATGGATGTCTCAATGCCAAAACTTCACCGCTATAAAATATACATTTATGATATGAACGGTTATAGGTTGGCTATGGGGATTCAAAGTTGGGACCCTTCTATACGCTGGGAGGGGGATGTATGAATTCTTTAGAAAAATTCCAAGAGCTATTGAGGGATATTTTCCAGTTTGAAAGTTCGGATCTTGACTTTGGAATATACAGAATTCTTAACTACAAACGGGATGAAGTAGAAAAGTTTATAAACCAAAAACTGCCACAGATAATAGAGGATGCCTTTCAAAGGCACAAGGAAAACTTATCTGAAAACATACACGAAGAGTATGAAAGGGTAAGGAGGGAGATAATAAGAACCCTTGGAAATAATGCTTTTACACCAACGGGAGAGTTAAACCCTGTCTTTGCAGATACTAACATCGGACAGGACTACTTGCGAATAAAAGAACAAAAAGAGCTTTTGGAAAAGCTGGAGGAGATAAAAGAACAAGTTTATAACGACCTTTACTCTTTCTTTTCAAGGTTCTACGAAGATGGAGATTTTATTCCACAGTATAGATACTCAAAGGAGCCAAAATACTGCATACCCTACAACGGAGAAGAGGTAAAGCTTTACTGGGCAAACGCAGACCAATATTACATAAAAACGGGCATACTCTTTAGGGACTATACCTTTAGGGCAGGGGACAAAAAGGTAATCTTTAGGACAGTGTCCGCACGGGAGGAAATAAACAGCAACAAGGCAACAAAGCAAAGGTATTTTGTTTTGGATGAAGAGCCAATACAAATAGACCAAGAGGGCATAATAATCAGATTTCAATACAGGGACCTGGGCGAAGAGGAGATGAAGCTTTACAAAGACAACGGAAATGATCAGGAGATAGAACAAGAGGGAGAAAACGGAGGAAGGGGGAGAGGTGTAAAACAGGAGAAGATAAACGAAAAGATTTTTGGGAAATTGGAAAAAGATTTAAAGGAATTGTTCTCTAAGATAAAGGATTTTCAATTTGCAATTAAAAACCTGCTTGAAGAACAAAGAAACCAACAACCCTTACTCCTTTATCACATAAACCGATTTACCGCAAAGAACACAAGGGACTACTTTATCCACAAAAACCTATGGAAGTTTTTAATGGGACAGCTTGATTATTTCATAAAGTCTGAGGTATTGAACTACGAAACCCTTTCGGAAGAAAAGTATTTAGACAAGCATATAACAAGGGCAAAGGTTGTTAAGGAAGTGGGAGAAAAGATCATAGACTTTTTGGCACAGATTGAGGACTTTCAGAAAAAGCTTTGGGAAAAGAAAAAGTTTGTTATACAAACCCATTATGTGATTACCTTAGACAGGATTAAGGAATGGGCGGGCGAGGAGTTTTACAGAGAAGTTTTAAAAAAGGTTTTGCAAAACAAAGCACAGCTTGAGGAGTGGGAAAGGCTTGGCTTTGGAAAGCTTGAAAGGGAAGAAGATTTAGAGGGCAAAAAGCTTCCCATTGATACAAGATACTTTGACGAGAGGTTTAAGTGGGAGCTTTTGGAGAGGATAAGCGAAAAGGTTAATTTGGATGACGCACTGGATGGGCTTTTGATAAAGAGCGAAAACTGGCAGGCTTTGAATACGATTTTGAACAGATATAAAGAAAAAGTCCAAACCATATACATTGACCCACCCTTTAACAAAGAGCAAGACGCAGACTATTTATACAATGTGAAGTATAAGGATTCCACTTGGATCGCAATGCTTGAGAATAGGCTAAGGCTTGCAAAGGAGCTTTTGAATGAAAGGGGGAGCATTTTTGTTAGGTGTGATTACAACGGGAATATGTATGTTAGGCTTTTGATGAATGAGGTTTTTGGAGAGGAGAATTTTAGGAATGAGATTGTAGTTAGTACTGGGAAAGTTTATTTTGGAGGTGGAAAGAACAAATTTAACAATACTGTTAATTCTTTGTTTTTTTATGGAAAATCGGAAATAACTTCTTTTTACGGTTTCAGGAGAGAAAGATATGAATGGGAGCCGAAGATTACAAATTTTTATACAAAGGGAGAGTCAAAAGACAAGTTCAGATATTTTTTATGGGAAGGCAAAAGAATACTTTTAGAGTGCCCGCAAGGTTATCATTGGAAATATTCACAAGAAGCGATTGATAAACTTTCAGATAAAAATCTTATTATTTGGAAAAAATCTAAGGAACCTATTTTTAATATGGTAATTGATGAAAACAAAAAAGTTCCATTTCCATATGTTCCATACCATATAATGGACTATGGAAAATCGGTTTCGACTAATTGGACTGATATTCCTGGGTTTTCGAACCCTCCATCTACAGGATTTGAAACCGAAAACTCCGAAATCCTTCTCAAGCGTGTTATAGAATCCACATCCGAAGAAGGCGATTTGGTTATGGACTTCTTTTTGGGAAGTGGGACAACAACGGCGGTAGCCCATAAGCTTAAAAGAAAATGGATTGGTGTGGAGATGGGGGAGCATTTTTGGACTGTGGTTATGCCAAGGATGAAAAGGGTTTTAGCCTACGATAAAACTGGCATTTCCAAAGAGAAGGATGTAAAAGAGAAATACAACGAGCGGACTGCGGGTGGATTTTTTAAATACATCATCCTTGAGCAATACGAAGACACCCTTGATAACCTTGAGCTGAAGGAAAGCAAAGCACACAAGGACTTTTTCAAAGATGACTACCTTATTAAATACTTCCTTGAGATTGAAACAAAGAATGACCCACACCTTTTGAACATCTCAATGTTAAAAAACCCATACAACTACAAACTAAAGGTTAATCTTTCCGAAGTGGGAGAGCCAAAAAATATGGCGGTGGATGTGATAGAGACCTTTAACTGCTTGCTTGGGCTAAAGATAAATAAGTTAATTCGCAAAGAAAGGGAAGGGAACATATACACGTTTGTATTGGGAGAAAAGAAGGGCAGAAGTGTGGCGGTGGTTTGGAGGGTATATTCAGAAGGATGGGCGGAGGAGGATTACAAAAAGGACAGGGACTTTATAGAGGAGGTTTTGAAGGAGTTTA
>JBMSAP010000111.1:0-22877 GCA_049414445.1 Candidatus Caldipriscus sp.
ATACTAAGGGTCAAGGGGATAAAGAACCTTGTGATAGTGGGAACCGTTGCGAATATATGTGTCCTACACACCGCGGGTTCCGCTGCCCTTAGGTGGTATAACGTCATTATACCCATGGATGGGATTTCCGCTTTAAGCGAGGAGGATTACCACTTTACCCTACATCAGGTGGATTTCCTGTACAAAGGGGTGATAGTAAAGAACCATGAGGGTATAATTTTAATATGATAATTTTATTAGCTTATTTGGATTTTTCGGAGAGGCTGTTGAGGGAGATCTTCGGTTCGGATTATTCCTACGATTCAACGGGGATTTACGAAAGGCTCAGGTACGGCGATTACTCGGATAAAATAAAAACTTACACTTACGAAGATTTCTTTGGTTTGAGGTTATATAACGCGGTTAAGGGGGAAATTAGGAAAGCGGACACGACGGTTTATAGGAGGGGACTTATTCCGGATATAACCGTTCCGGTTTATATACCCGAGAGGTGGAGGTTTTTGGGGGAGGGGGTGAGCAAGGTTTCCCTTTCCGGAAACCAAACGATAAGCTTTGGTGGTAGGCAGGATAGGTACATATTCGGTGGTAGGTACGATACGGTATCCTCACCCATTCCCCAGCTTCAAATGAAGCAAACCTTAAACGTAAATATCACCGGGCAGGTTACCGACAGGTTGAAGGTTCAGGTCAATCATAATTCGGAAGCTACGGACTTCTCAAGGAACAAGGTCATATTATCCTATAAGGGGACGGAAGATGATATTGTTCAAAGTTTGGAAGCGGGGGATATAGACGCATCGGGTATCCCATCAACATCTTACACCTCCGTGGGTGCTGGGGCGGGATTGTTCGGTTTAAAGGGTAGGTTCGGTTTTGGACCTTCAAGGATAGTACTACTTGCCACAAGGGAGAGGGGGGTAAGCCAAACAAAAACCTTCACCTTACAATCCCAAGTAATAACGGATACGATTTACGCAAGGAACTTCGTAAGGGGAAAGTTCTTTTATGTGCCAATTTTACCCGGATATAGAATAGCGGAAATCCGATTATTTTACACAACTTCTCCACCCCCCAACGACGTATATACTTACGGTTCCGCCCACTTTAGGGGTGATACGACGTTTGCGGATCCCAAGTGTTATAAGTTCGGGAGGTGGAAGGAGCTCGTGCCGGGCAAGGATTTCCTTTTATCCTTGGGTGGGAACGTAATTGAAATCTTAAATCCTCCGGGTGGAATCTGGTGGTTGGGGGCGGTATATACCCTTACCAACGGAACCGACACGGTAAAAGTTGGTTATATTCCTCCAAGTCCCGATAGCACAAACCCCATAAGGATGCTCCTCCTTAAGAGGGATAGGACAACCCTATCCGATACATCATCCTCATGCGCCATGGAGATAAACTCATACGAGCTTAAATTTGCTTATAGGCTTCCCTCGGAACTCGATACATCCGTTGCGGGCGTGAAAATAGACATATTCAGGGATCTACCCACAACCACCGTGGATCCAAACTCCCAGGATGGAATACCATACACCAAGATTTTGGGAATAGACAACAATGGAGACGGATTTGTAGATGAATACACAAACGTCGGCGGATCGCCCTTTAGGATCCTGGACAAAAACAACGGTTATCTATTCATCCCAAAATTCTGGCCCTTCGCGGATCCGGCCCTTAGGGATAGGGACAGCATAATATACCTCGTGAGTGAGGATGCTATACCCTCGGGACATACCGACCTTTATTACATTGTCATAAACTTCCAGAAGCCCCAGAGGGAACTTAGCCTTGGTTTTGGGATCTTGGAAGGTTCCGTTGAGATATACGCTAACGGTCAAAGGCTAACCGAAAACGTTGATTATACCGTTGATTATTTCTCGGGGAAAATAAGGCTTTTGAGGACGGATTTCCCACCAAATACGGAACTTAAGGTGAATTATAGGAGTTATGATATTTTTGGAGGGGGGAATAAGGGTATCCTCGCCCTATCCTCAACCTTTAACATCTCCGAGAACTCAAGTTTTGGAATAAACTACATATCAAAGTCCCTAGCATCCTCGTATTTGAGGCCCTCCCTAGGGTTTGAACCCAACAGCTATAAGGTTTTATCCCTAAACGGTAAGATAAACCACACTATGGATTACCTGAACGAGTTTTTAAACAGGAATACGTTTTTATCCTTGGAGCAGAAGAGTACGATCTCAATAGAGGGGGAAGCTGCCAGGTCCTTTCCAGATCCCAATACAAGGGGGGAGGGTTATATTGACGACTTTGACAGGGGGGCATCCAACCTCGAGGATTTCGCGGATGACTACATAAGGTGGTACCCGGGTTCCTGGCCGAGGATAGATAACTTAACGGCGGATACGGGTAAATACGCGATAAAAACCGCTTGGGTGACAACCGCAAACCTTTTTACAAAGGGACAGATATATCCCAACCTTGACCCAACGGAAATAAACGAGAGGGAGAGGGTGATGATAATAGTTGCTAAACCGAAAACAGACGGGATCCAAAGCTGGACCACCCTTATGAGACTTATAAACGAGAGCGGTTATAACTACAGGGAAAAGGAATACTTGGAGCTTTACGCGAGGGGTAGGGGTAAGGTATATGTGGATCTTGGGACGGATATACCCGAGGATATGCTGTTTAGGGATTGTATGGGTAGGATAAGGGGGCTTGATACCCTGAACACGGAGGATAAGGATGGGGATTTTACATTAAGCGGAGATAAGGAGGATACGGGTTTTGATGGGGTTAAGGGGGATGATAAGGCGGGCTGTGGTGGTGAGGACTGGGGAAACGACGACTATAATTTTGTATCCGACATTAGAAACAACGATTTTTCACCTTTAAACGGATTTGAGGGGAACGGGAGGCTGGATTCCGAAGACTTGGATAAGGATGGTTCTTTAAACAGGAGCGAGAATTACTACACCTTCGTCTTTGACCTTGACAATATGACCCCGATAAGTGAATACAACGGGTGGAAACAGTTCAGGATCCCCCTAAGGAAACCTACATATACTGTGGGAAACCCCACCCTTGAGAGGATAAAGTATATTAGGATCACTTGGAGCGGGTTTGATAGGACGGATACCCTTTATATAGTAAATCTGGGGATCGGGGGTAGCGATTGGGTGAACGAGGGGGTAAAGAGGTATACCTCGGATATAACTCAAGGCTTTTCCATAGGTTTTGTAAGTAGGAAAACAACGCCGGGCTACACTTCCCCACCTGGGGTTGAGAATAAGCTTATGAGGGATATAACCACGGGAAAGCTTGAAGATGAGGGGGCTTTGGTTTTGCAGTTTGAGAATTTTGCGCCAGGTGAATACGCCCTCGCCAGAAGATCCCTTTACAAAAAGGTTAGTTTTGTAAATTATAACTCCATTTCCCTTTGGGTTAAGGGGGCAAGCGGTTATAAGCCAAGGGTAATTTTGAGGTTTGGGAGTGATAGCTTGAACTTTTACGAGTATAAATTTAAGGTTCAAAGCACGGATTGGCAGGAAGTTAAGGTAAGCTTGGAGGAACTCGTTAGGTTTAAGGATGAGAACCCATCAAGCGGTTATAGGAGCGATGGGAGGCTCGGGGTTAGGGGGAACCCAAACATATTTAATGTTAAGTTCTTCTGGGTTGGGGTTGAGAACGATGGTGATACGAGAAATTCGGGTACCGTTTGGATAAACGAGCTTAGGCTTACGGATCCCGTGAGGATCTCGGCGAACGCCGCAAAATTAAATATCTCCTTTAAGCTCTCAAGTTTATTATCGATAAACACCAACGGTCAAATTGAGCAGGTGGATTTTGCCCAGTCCGCAATAAATAGAAACAATTACGACAAGAGGAACTACAACATTTCCGGAACATTAAATTTCCACGAATTTTTCCCGAAATCTTGGAGCTTAAACATCCCCATAACATTCGGGTATAATAGGGGGTATCAGCTTCCCAAGTACAAACCCGGCTCAGATGTTCCAATAAAAACTAATTCGGAAAGGGCGTACTTTTTATCAACTTCCAGCGGAAAATCCTTCGGTTGGTCTTTCAAAAAGTCCAATTCAAGGTCCCTATTGGGAAGGCTCCTCCTTGACGCTTGGAACATTTCCAACGGATTTTCCACCTCTTCAAACCTTGGACCTGAAATTAGGGATACATCCTTCAGGGAAAATTATTCCGTATCATATTCCTACAACCCAAGGGTTGAGATGAGGATTTTCAACAGGTTGATAAACCTTTTGCCCAACTTCAGGCTCGGGTACAACTATAACAGGGACTTTAGCAGGAGGTTTATATTGGGTTCCCAGATTACAACTCAGAGGAAGGAAGGGCAGATTTCGGGGGATATAAACTACAACCTCATTCCCGGGCTATTTACATTAAGCTACGGGTTTTCAAGGACGGGGGATTACAGGTATGATACCCTATTCAGAAACAAGAGGGATTCAATATTGGGGTACGAGGCGGGTTTTAGCGAGAGGTATTCCGGAAGTTTGAATTTACCCCAATTTCTGTACATTCAACCGGGCTTTTCTTACAACCACAGTTATAGGGAGAACAGATCGTTGGAGATAAGGCCTTCTCCAAACCTCGATGTTAGAAACTTGGACGAAAACTTGGACGTTCAAGCATCCTTCGGGATATTTCATGGACGGCTATTCTCAAAGATAGGCTCGCTAAGGGACGAAAGTAAGGATACATCCCTACAAACCGCGGGACCTTTACATGTGATCCTATATGGACTTGAAAAACTTTCCCAATTTTGGAACAATTTAAGATTAACATACACATTCTCAAGGAACTCAAGGTACAACTTGGTTGAAAGGAGGGCGAATTGGAAATATAGGCTTGGTATATCCAACGATCCACAGGCGGGGATATCAAGGGATAGCTTCTCAAATTCCTGGACGGAGAGGAACGCGGTTGATGTAAATACCGGAATAAGTTTCGCCAACGTAAGTTTGCAACCCAGGTACTCCTTCTCAAGGACTTTCTCTTATACTAAGGTGAAGCAGAGCATAACCAAAGAGACCAGGTTCCCAGACGTAAATCTTTCAATTTACAACCTTCCCGTACCACAGGCAATAAACTTTGTCTCATCTTCTAATCTAAACCTTTCCTTTTCAAGGACAAACACCTTCACGTATTATCCCCCAACTCCCCCCGACAGCGCATACAACAAAAGGATCAACAACACCTTTTCCTTATCCCCGAACTTTATTTTGAGGACAGGATCTTCAATAAACCTGAACCTAACAAGGAGCATAACGGAGGGGGAGAACCTATTGACCTTTAAGTCTGGAAGTAGGGATGTGCAGACGAACGTTGATATAACCGCGTCCCACACCCTCAACGGATTCGGGGGCTTTAGATTACCATGGTCAAGCGGTAATCTTCTATCCTTAAGGAACCAACTCGTCCTTTCCCTAACTTTCTCAATAAATTCCTCAAAGTCGGATGTTGCAAATTATGATGGGGAGATCCCCGAATGGAGGAATATGTCTGATAGGATAGGGAACTCAATAAGTTTCTCCGCAAATTACTCCTTTAGCGATGCGGTGAATGCCACCTTCGTATATTCAAGGGGTTATTCCTACGATAGGAAAACCATGACGGGTTCAAGGTCAAACGAGCTTAGGGTGGATGTTAGGATAAACTTTTAATGGAAAAGTCCATCTGGGCGTTTTTATATTTTTGCTTTCAGTTTCAGCCTTTCGGATCATCTTAATAAACTTTTGCGATGATGGGGGAAAATTTTGGAAAACCGCATACACCTTCTTCCTTTTCTATTCCTCAAGGATCATAAACACCTGGTACATCTCGGAGAGGAGGGTTGAAATTGTTGAGGTTGAGGGGAAGGAGAAAGTTAGAATCCCAAAGGCTCCGGATCAATATTACCTATTTATCTCACCTACAAATCTCTATCCTTGCGGTAAAATGGCGGTTAAACCCGAACTTTACAGGAACGTAAAAGAAGGGGATAAAGTTAAAATCACTTTGGGAAAGGGACTTTTTGGCGTTTGGGTAGTCCTTTATACCACCACCCCCTCCCTTTGAGCCTGATAAAGTAGGGAAAAAATGCCGCTTCTTTCAATTAGTTCTTTGAAACTTCCAACTTCCACCACCTTCCCATCCTTGAATACATATATCCTATCGCAATCAACCAAAGAAGAGATTCTATGGGATATCAAAACCACCGTTTTACCCAACCCCCTAAGATTCTCAACCACCATTTTTTCCGTCTGGGAATCCAAAGCTGAAAGCGATTCATCAAGAAGGATGAGCTTGGAAGGGCTTAAAAACGCCATGGCGAGCATTAACCTCTGCCTCTGCCCGCCCGAAATGGAATAACCCCTCTCCCCTATTACCGTATCAAGCCCCTTTGGGAAAGACCTAACATCCTCGGCCAAATTTGCCATTTCCAAAGCCCACCACATTTTATCTTCATCCGCTTCCGGATCCGCAAGCTTCAAGTTCTCCCTTACGCTTAAGGAAAATACGAAGGGTTCCTGAGGTAGAAGTAGTATGTTTCTTCTGATGGATTCGGTGGATATATCCTCCCAATTTATCCCATTTAACCTGATTTCCCCACCGCTTGGATTATAAAACCTCGCCAATATGTTTAAAAATACTGTTTTACCCGAACCGGTGGGACCTGTTATCCCCACAAGCTCCCCCTTAAAAACCTCAAAGTTTATCCCCTTCAACACTTCCTCCCCGTTTATGGAAAACCATAAATTTCTAACCTCCAAAACCTCAAAATCCTCCACCTCTACGCTTCCCCCACCTTTTATCTCCGGCTCCTCATTTAAAAATCCTTTTACCCTCTCGTACGACGCACTTCCCCTCTGAAGTAGGTTTGCGAACCATCCCAAAGCCATCATAGGCCAAACCATCATACCTATATAACTGCTGAAGGCGGTGAACTCCCCTATGGTGATCTCACCAGTGGCGGTCATACTTCCCCCAAATAGGAGCAATATTGCGTTTGAAAGGTAAGCCAAGAGGAAAACGGAGGAATTAAAGAGCCCATCAAGGAAACCCATATACAAATTTAAATTAAGGTATTCCGCCGAGATCTCCCCGTACCTTTTAACTAGGTTCCCGTTTGTATCATAAACCTTTGCCACCCTTATCCCCGAGATTATATCCCTTATCCATTCAGTCATATAACCGAAATAATCCTGAACCTTCAGGAACTGCTCGTGGATCTTCCTACCCAGGAAGAACATCAAAACCGCCAAAAGGGGAAGGGGAATTATCACCATAGAGGTTAGCTTTGGAGAAATTATGAGCATCGCCACTATTGAAAATGAAGTATAAATTACAAAATCCGATATTGCCACGAGCCCTATACCCAAAGCCATATTCACCGCCTGGAGGTCGTTCGTGTATAAAGCCAAAACATCGCCGGTTTTTAGGGAGTTGAAGTAATGGGGGTGAAGTTTTAGGGTGTGTCGATATATCTTCTCCCTCAGGTCCCTCTCTATGAGCCTTGACGTACCGATGAAAAAGTACCTCCAGAAGAACCTTAAAACGGAAAAGGCAAGAGAAACGAGGAGGATGTAAAGCGCCCACTTCGGAACATCCGAGAATTTTCCTAAGTACATATCATCCACCGCATTCTTTATAAAGATGGGAATTACGAGCTGTCCAAGATCCACTATGGCGAGGACCAGAAAACCTGCCAATATTCTGTACCAATAGGGTAAGAGAAGGGAAAGGAGCCCAATCATTCCCTTATTATCTCCCTTTCTATACCGTAAGGGGTGGGTGTCTCTTTAATTATGGTGTATTTTCTGAATTTAACCGCCCACCTCCTGAACTCATAAACCAACCTTAACCTATATCCTCTACTATCCAGGAATATTGAGGTGTCATTTTCCGGAAGCCTTTGGAAACTCCAAGAGTACTCAACAACAACGTACTTCCCATCCCTTGAAACGTCTATTATGGTGTGCTTGTAGGGTTTTCCGTACCTCTTAAAGAAATCCCTCCAAAATTTTTCAAATTCCTCAAGGCTCGTAGCCCTCCTTGAAACCCCGTCTATGAGAAGGTAAGCCTTTTTAAAATCCTCCCTCTCTATGGCCCTTAGGTACTCTTCCGCCACGCTTTCCGCATCGTTGTATGGAGGAGTATAAGCGCAAGAGAGCAAGGAAAAAATTAATATTACCTTCCTCATCACATAACCGTGTCCTTTAAAGCTTCCGAGCATATGGGATCCCTTTCCTCCGGCAACTCGCTTGCTATTTCCGGAAGGGCATCAATTATTTTCTGCTTTAGGCTTGAAGATACCCTTATAACTTCCTCCGTTGTAAGTTTGGTCGGGGAAATTCCAGCGGCGAAATTCGTCACCACGGTTATTAGGGTATAACATATTTCAAGCTCCCTGGCGAGGAAAGCTTCGGGAACCGCGGTCATACCTACTATATCCGCCCCCCATATCCTGAAAGCTTTGATTTCGGCGGAAGTTTCAAGCCTAGGACCTTCCGTGGATATATATGTACCCTTAGGTATAACCTTTAATCCCCTCCTTGAAAGCACCTCGTACGCCACCTTCCTACCCTGCGGGCAAAAAGGTTCGCTCACATCAACGTGTACCACCTTCTTTTCCGACAAAGCCTTATAAACCCTATCCATTCCCAAAGCGGGATGCTCGAATTCCCCATCCGGCGTAAATATCCCGTCATAGAAGGAGATGTTTCCCCTCGTTCTTGTGAAATCTATGAGCTGATCCGGTATAACTATGCTCCCTATTTCAATGTTCGGATCTATGGTTCCCACCGCCGATATTGCAAATATCCTATCCACCTCCAGCAACCTAAATCCCCAAATGTTCGCCCTGTAGTTTATCTTATGAGGTGGGATCCTGTGCTGATGTCCGTGCCTGGCGAGGAAGATGAACTGATGCCCATTCATCCCTGCTATTATGTAATCCGCCGAAGGCTCACCCCAAGGTGTCCTCTTTATGTGCCTCCTGTCAAGGATATCAAAACCCTCTATAGTGTAAAAGCCGGAACCTCCTATTACGCCTATCCTCATAGCGGGGATTTTACCGCTGTTAAAGGAGGGAAATTATCCCAAACCATATTATGAAAGATAGGAGAAAGCTCAGGATGAGTCCTTCCCTGTAAAACTCATATGCGGTGAGGATCAAAGCAAAGGGAAGGGCTATAACTTGGACGAGGAACATAACCGCGAAGAATGGGGGACTGCCTATGCTTGCAAGGTTCGCCAAGATTGAGAAAGTTAGGGCCACCTCAAGGGGTAAGAAAAGGTTCCTTTTTGGGTAGTCCAATTTTAAGATCCTTGAGATAAGGAAAAAGATTGGGAAGAAAAGGAGCCCCAGTACGGCGAACCTTAGGGAGGGTAATATCAACTCCTTGGAAAGGAAAGAGAAGCTCGAGAGATAGAGGGCTAAGATTAAGGTGAAAATTGCGGTGTATTTCACAACAAATTGAAACCCCTCGATGTCCCCAACCTCGTAGCTCCCGCTTTAATAAGTTTTACCGCAAAATCCTTTTCCCTAATTCCACCGGATGCCTTAACTTCCAAAGAACATGCGCTTTTCATAAGGAGAACGTCGTATATTGTGGCGCCACCTCCGAGGAAACCCGTTGAAGTTTTTACAAATTTTGCCCCCGCATTTTCCGAGATCTTACAAGCTATCACCTTCTCCTCATCCGTCAAAAGGGAAGTTTCTATTATCACCTTTACTGGAACCCCCAAGGATACAACCCCCCTAATATCCTCTTCCACCCTCTTGTATTCCCCACCCTTCAAGAAACCTATGTGTATGACCATATCAAGTTCATCCGCCCCATCCCTTATACACCTTTCCCCTTCCTTCACCTTTGAATATGTGGTCGTTGCACCGAGGGGAAAACCCACAACGCTTATCACCCTTAAGTTTTTCCCAACGCTATCCCTCGCTAAGGAAACGAAGGATGGGTTTACGCAAACACCATAAAATCCGTATTCCGCGCTCCTTCTACAGAACTCTTCAACCTCCTTGGGTGTTGCCTCGGGCTTAAGTATGGTATTTTCTATATATCCCCTAAGGTCCAATTCTTCAAATTTCCCCTTCTCTATTTCCTCCGCCAGTTTTTTGATTCTCTCAAATTCCATCAGTACAGATACCCCCTGTAGTCCTTTAAGGGCATAAGGTCTTCAAGGTCGCGCTGGAGGTTGCTTAGGATCTCAAAGGCTTCCATCTGTTGGTTCTGTAAGATAAGCTGTTGTACCCTCCTTTCGAAATCTGCCCTATCGGGTTTTAATTCGTACTTCTTGAAGATATAGTAAAGCCCATCCTTATAGTCAAAGGGTCCGCTCCACTCTTTCTCTTTTGAAATAGCCAAAGCCCTGAAGAACACCTCCCTGTTTGCAACACCCGGAACAAACGTGTTAAAATTGGCGCTATCCGCGAAACCTAAATAAACTTCCGGATATTTTGCCCTTATGCTGTCCGAGTTTTCCCCCCTCTTTATCCTCTCAATTACATCCTTAGCTATGACCTCCGCAATCTTCCTTTTCTCCTCAAGGATGTATGCCCTCTCCACCTCCCTCCTGACCTCCTCAAATTTCGGAATTCCCCCCTCCTTCTTTCCAATTATCTGAATTACCGCATAATATTCGGGTTTGTATATTATGCCCGAAATATCTCCCTTCTTACCCTTCCTTATGAAATTTATAAGGCTTCTATCTGGACCTATGAAGGGTATAAAACCCAAACTTAGCTTGAATTCCCCCGTGCTATCCATTTTAAACCCCAGCTCCTTCGCCGCCTCCCTAAATCCCCTCTTTTTAGCCATATCCAAGAATTTCAAGAGTGTATCCCTCAGCTTTTGCTTTGTCTGATAGGATGTCTTTATTGATACGAAAATGTGCGATAAATTAACACTGTCCCCCTTCTTGTTCTTCTCCAAAACCTTGACTATATTATAACCCCCCGGAACATCGTACGGTCCCAAAATCGCCCCCGTATCCGATTTTTCAATGTCATTTCTGACGTTTTCCGGTAAAACGAAAACATAAAGCCAACCAAGATTCCCCCCGAAATCCTTCGTACTTAGGTCCTCGGAGTAGGTTTTAACCGCAACGTTCCAATCCCTCTCCGCTTCCTTCTTTGCCCTTAAGATAAGCTCTTTTGCCTGCAAGGAATCCTCTTTTGATGGGGATTTTTCAACCCTTAGGATGTAAATATCGGCGGAAGGGGGTTGCCTGAATTTCTCTTTATTCCTCTCAAAATACTTTTTAAGCTCATCCTCCGAGGGTTTTTTCACCTTATCATCGCTTATCCTCGCATAAACTATATTCAAGAAATCAAACCCGTATTTGGTGTTCTCAAGGGTGTATTTCTTCCAAAGGTATTCCTTTGAAGGCAGGGGGATCTTTGATATCAAGAATCTCGCAAGATCCGGAGGTACCTCTTCCTTAAGCCTCGCCTCGTAAGCGGAGAAAATTGGAGCGTACCTTTTGTCGTTTAAAACCTGCAAGTAAAGCTGGTAGTTAAAATTCCCATCCACAAAGAAGTTGGTATCCCTCATAAGTTCCGGAGGGGGTAAAAGCATAAGTAGGGTGAGTATGGCCTTATCTGAGAGCTTTATTCCCAACTTTTCCGCAAGCTTCTTCCACCTTATGTTGTCCACCATCCTATAAAAAACCGCCTCCCTTATACTTTCCTCCTCCTCTGGGGGCAAGAACTCAACCCCCCTAACCCTTAAAGTTTCCTGTATTTCCGCCTGAACCAAATACTCATAGTATTCAGATGAGATCTTGTAGTTTCCCACCTCCGCCACTATCCCCTGCTCCCAGGGCTTTGGGTTCGTAAAATTCAAAATACCCGCGCCTATCTCGAACACCAACCAAGCTATAAAGGCAATCGCAACGATCCAAACTATGACCTTAAAATTCTCCCTAAAGTTCCTTAAAGCCATAGATGGGAATTATACCGCTGTATAATAAATGGTTCCGATGAAGAAGGGAATTATCCTACTGACGGTTGTTTCGTCTTACGTTTTGATGGTTTTTGGGAGCTCGGTGGCGGCTTATGGTGCATGCCTCGGATGCCCCGACTGGCCATTATGTTACGGAAGCGTTTTACCCCCGGAACAGGTGGGGGCTCTCTTGGAGTATATACATAGGGTGATAGCCGCGATAACATCTGTTTTCGTTTTTTCCACCGCATTCATAACGCACAAGGACTTTAGGGGAAGCTTCCTTTCAGGGGCGGGTTGGCTTTTGGCCCTTGTAGTTTTCGTTCAGATATTTGTCGGTGGTTTGACCGTAATACTCAAGATGCCTTTTTGGGTTTCAATAACGCACGCATTTTTGGGTCTTTCAACCTTCTTATTAGCCCTCTTTATCCTAAAAAAGTTTAACTCCAATTCCTTTTCCATAAACTTCCGGTCATCCACCTTCTGGATATTCGCCCTTCTATTCTTACAGGTATTACTTGGTACTTCCGTGAGGAAAGCGGGTGCGGGTTTTGCCTGCGGTCAAGACCTATTCCTATGCTTAAACGTACAATGGGACGGAGATGTGTTGCTTCATTTAAGCCACAGGCTCTTTGGATTTTTTATCCTCATTTTCACTCTCCTCTCCCTTTTTGACAGGGAGAACAGGAAAATTAACGCCCTGTTGTTCTTCTTAATCCTTCTCATTATAACCTTCGGTCTCCTCTCGGTTTATAGTCTATTAAGCCCCACTATGGTTTCCACGCACTACGCCCTTACCCTTTTGGCAATTGGCCTATCCTTCTGGAGATCCGTTAATTGAGGAAGATTTTACCCTTTCTTCTCCTCCTTTCCTGTTTCCCTCAAAGGGAGCCATTAAATGTGGATCTATTCGTGGTGAAGGATGGGGGAAGCTTTAGGGTGGTTGGTTTTATTCCGGCGGATTATATAAGGGAGGAAGCTTATATTCCCACCCTACTCTTTCCAAAAAGGATGATCCTTGAGGTTGGTGGGAGGAAGATTAATATTTATGCGGATGTTTTGGCTTTGACGTTGGATAAGCAGAGAAAGTTTAAGAGGGCTTTTTTGGTGAGCGACACTTATAGCTATTTCGGGGAGAGGGTTGGGGAGATCTTTGGGAAATTGATTTTTACGGAGCCCAGATTTGAGGTTGAAAAGAAGGAGATCGCTAAGTTCGGCAACTTATGGTACGTTTATGTGTTCGTGAAATTTATACCTGCCGCAAGATCATACCCCAAGCTTTTAGCCCTTAAAAACGGAGAAGCTGACACATTTTTCCCCGTTGAAATCTCAAAGTTCTTGACAAAATATCCCCCCAGGGATGACTTTAAGTACAGAAGTTGGTATGACGAATGGATCTTCCTCGGTGAAATATTTGGGGATAGCCTTTAATGTGCGGGATATTTGGTGTATTGGGTGAAAGTTCGGGAAAGGAGGAGGAAATTTTAAACCTTTTGTCCCACAGGGGTCCGGATGATAGAGGATCTTGGAGGGATAAGGGGATATTCTTGGGGCACTGTAGGTTATCAATAATAGACCTTGAGGGTGGAAAACAGCCTTGGGTTGAAGAAGGGAAGGTTTTGATTTACAACGGGGAGGTTTATAATTTCCTTGAGATAAGGAAGCTTTTGGAGGAGAGTGGGGAAAATTTTAAAAGCAGGTCGGATACCGAGGTCGTATTTAAAATCCTTAAAGTTTTCGGTGTTGAAGGGATAAAAATGTTTGATGGGATGTTCGCCTTTGCATTCTGGGATGGGAAAAAACTTCTTCTAGCCCGGGACAGGTTCGGAATAAAACCCCTGTATTGGACTAAAGTGGGAAAGAACTTCGCCTTCTCATCCGAAATAAAACCCTTATTGAACTTACCGTTTACAAAAAAATCCCCAAACCTTGAAGGTTTAAAATTCCACATCACGTTCCTTTGGTGCCCATATCCCCTTACCGCCTTTGAGGGTATATACAAACTACCACCGGGAAACGTTTTAATATACGAGGATGGTGAGGTAAAAATTTTCCCATTTTTCACCCCAAGCGTTAACGAAGGGAAGGTTGAAAAGGAAGAAATATTGGAAGCTCTAAAGGAGAGCGTTAAGAAACATTTAATTTCGGATGTCGAGGTTGGAATATTTTTAAGCGGTGGGATAGATTCTTCCGCTATAGCGGCGCTAACCGAAAAACCCCTAAGGGCCTTTTCCCTCATCTTCAAGGAAAAGGATATCAAAAGGGATATATTCTTTCAGGAGTACGAATATGCGAAGGAAGTTGCGGATAAATTCGGGCATAAAATATATTCGGTGGAGGTTGAGTTTAGGGAGGGGGAGTTTGAAAGTGTAGTTTATCATCTAGAGGAGCCCATAGGGGATGGCGCCGCAATATCAAACTATCTACTATCAAGGGGGGCAAGGGGTATGGGTTTGAAGGTGGCGCTTGCGGGAACGGGAGGGGACGAGCTTTGGGGGGGATACCCTAGGTATAGGGCCATTCTCTTGGCGGAGAAATTTCCAATTTTAAGATTTTTGCCAAATTTACCCTTCTCAAGTGGAAAACTCGGAAGGATCGCGAGGGATATAAACAAATTCAAGGGTGCCCTATCCTATCCCTTCCCTCTAAGGTACTTGGTTTGGATGTCTTACTACCTTGGGTTTCCCGAGGTTTTCAATTATCTATTGAAGGATTTTCCAAGGGGGGATAAGCTCAACTCCTGCATGCTTTTTGACATAAAATATTTCTTACCCGAGCACAATTTACTTTACACGGATAAAACCTCCATGGCTTTCGGCTTGGAGATAAGGGTCCCAATGTTGAGCAACAAACTTTTGGAACTTTCCCTGAAAACCCCATCAAAATTGAAGGTTGGTCCGTTTTCTGGGAAAAAGATCCTCAAAGAAGCCTTAAGGGGAATTCTGCCCGAGGTGATAATAAAAAGAAAGAAGGCGGGTTTCGGGGCGCCCGTTAAGGGTTGGATATCTGGAGTTTTGAGGGAAAAGGTTTGGGAAATAAAAGGTGATCCTCTAATTTCCGAGCTTTTACCCCCCCACTTCGTTGAGTTCGTATTAAACGAAAACCTGAAAGGTAAAGGCTTCACATACCTAACGTTATTTGAGCTACTGACGATCTCAACCTGGAGGAAGGTTTTCTCCCTTTAGAAGGAGTACCTTAAATTAACAAATAGGGATCTTCCCGGTTGAGGTATCTGCGCAGGGTCCAAGGTTTTATACGCTACCGCGTTGTTCAGGTTGTGCACCCCCAAATCCAAGCTCCACCTACCCTTGCCAAATCTCACGCCAAGATCCACTATGAGGAATTCGGGCTTCTTCTCCTCTATATCCGCAACTTCGGAGGCTTTCGCCTGATAGAAAAGGTTCAGGTAAGGTGAAAATTCCCCCAAATACCCCAACCTCAACGAAATTCTTGGTGGTGTTATATTTGAGATCTTCTCCCCTCCGGATCTACCCTCAAGTAAGGTGATGGATGGGTTTATGTAGAAGTTTGAGATTGTTAGTTGTGCCTTACCCTCCAAACCGAATATTTGGGCAATTTCGGGTAGGTTCTTGTAAGAGTAAATTGTATCTCTATCCATAACCCCTTTCCTGTACATCTCTATGAAGTCCCTTACAAAAATGCCGAAGGCAACCACCTCAAAGTTCCTTGAACCAAATGCACCCTCTAAGGTTATACCCTTTTCGGGTAGAAGGTTAGGGTTCCCCTCTATGAAACCCCTGGGCCTCGGCGAATATGCATGGGTCTCAAGGAAGCTTGGGAACCTGTAAGAGCCTATTATGTTACCCCTGATATAGTAATTCCCCAATCCGTAAACCGCCCCAAGGTGTCCCGTCGGGAAAACCCTTATTTCCTTGCTCCCGGAGTTTGAGTAAAGCCCCAACCTCGCCCCCACGGAAACTTCCAATTTCTCAAAATTCCTATTCCACAAAGCGAATGTTCCATACTCGTGGGATGTGGCGTTTTTAAGCTCGTAATACTTGAACTCCCCGTTCCTATAAACCTCTGACCTTACGTTCCACCTACCGAAGTAATCAAACCCCACCATGATCCCGAGGAGATCCGCAAATGTCCTCAAAGAAAAGTCGTTCCCAAACCTCCTCGTCTCCCTAACATCGGAACCCCTTACCCTCCTACTTATGGTTCCGTAATTGTGAAAACCCAATTCAAAATTCTTCCATCCAATAAGGGCGAAGTGCTCGTTAATCTCTGGGAGATAGTTTATGCCGGTTGTTTTAAAGCTCCTGTAAAGGTCCCTGGCGAGGAAGGAAACCAAGCTCAGCCTTACCCCCCCGTATTCCGCGGAAATAAGGGTGGCGTACTTCCTGTAAGAGGAGTTTTTCGCCTGAATTAGATCGGGACTGTAAAAACCGTTTCCTTTTGTGGTATCCGGGAAGTAGTAGTTGTTGGCATTATATCCACCAAAACCAAAGTACAGACCCTTTATGGGTTTATAACCTAAGTATCCCCCCAAAAGCCCGTTGTTTGAGTTGTAAGAAAGTTTAAATTCGTTTGGCGATCTCGTTCCCTTCAGGAAATATAGTACTGAACCCCCGACCGCATCCGAACCGAAAACGGTTGAACCCCCCTTGATAACCTCCGCCCTTTCCAACAAGTCTGGAACCGCGTAAAAAAGCGAGGGACCTATCTCCCTCTCCGTGGAGACCCTCATATTTTCCAGATAAACTGCGGTCCTAAACCTCGCCAAACCCCTTATTGCCGGAACGGAACCCGCCACATCCTTCCCCTCAAATACTACACCCGGCACATTTAATGCCTCCTCGGGCTTAGCATAAGGGGTTTGAACTTCCAATTCCTTTATCTGTTCAACGGTTTTGGTCCTCTCCACGTACCTTACGGGTTCGGATTCCACGAGGATCTCCGAGATTTTGTAAGGCCTCTCTTCCAAATAAACCTCCACATCCTGGCATGTTATGACGAATTCCTTGGGCTCGTACCCCACCGCGCTTACCCTCACCCTCTCCCCTTCCCTACCCTTGACCATCGCTTCACCCTTTGTATCCGCGTAAGTTGAAAAGCTCTCCCCCCTTATGTACGCGCTCGGAACCGTCTTAATTTTGAACTCGCAAATGGAGGAAAATAGTACAAGTACCATAGGAGGATATTATAACGGTGGTCCATAACCGAGGTACTCCCGAAGGATTATGTAAGCGGAAAGACTGTCTATGAGGTGCTTATTCTTCTTGTTTATCCTTATCCCCATACCCTTCAACATCTCCTCCGCCTCTTTTGAGGTGTACTCCTCATCCCAAAAAATAACCTCGGACTTGTACCTCACCTTAAGGAAGCAAGCCAAAAAATAAACATCAAACAAAAGTTCCTTTCTTGGGGGTTTCCCCAATACTACCTTCCTGAAGGGTTTTTCCGAGTATATCTTCCCTATACGTGAGAATATATCCTCCTTTTTGAGGTCAAGGGTTTCAAGGGGAAAGGCAACCTTTCCGGATGGGTCGCTAATCGCAAACCCAACCCTCCTCTTCCCGTAATCTATCGCTAGGACCCTAAATTCAGCCTCCACCTTTCCCATTCATCCACCGCGGATATATCCCCTCCCGCCTTCTTCGCTTCAGACTTCCTAAATTTCACCAATAAGGGTATCTTTACGAAGGGTCCCAACAAAACCGCTTCCCCGGGGTTCAACGCCGATAGATAATTCAAGAGGTCCCCGCTTAAAGTTTCCGATGCCCTCTGTATATGTTTTTGATCCTCAGGCTCAACTATCCTCAATATCACCCAGTTGTTCATCTGGGAAAGTATGTCGGGATCCAAGCCCTTTGGCCTCTGGCTAACCAAAATCACGCCAAGGCCGAACTTCCTCGCCTCCCTAGCCACCTTGGATAGGGCATCCTTGGTCCTCGTTGAGCCCCCGTAAGGCGCGAATATATGCGCCTCCTCTATAACCACAACCACTGGTACGTTTATCAAAGAGCTATCCCCATGCACGCTCTTTTTTCTCTCCGAAAGGAGCTTGTATAGGGTGTGGGAAACTATAACATCCATCACATCGTAATCCAAGCTCTTCATATTAAGGACATTTATAAAACCGACTTTTATGCTATCCACAACCGACTTTGCCTTATCGTCAATCCTTTTCCCCAACTTCCTCTTTAGGTTCTCAAGCCTTATATAAACCCCCTGAAGCTCCTCCTTCTGAACCGCATGATAGAAACCGCACTCCTCCGGAATTATCCCCTCAAAATCAACATATTCCTCCTCCCCCTCCTTTTTCTTCCTGCTCTTGGCATATATCATATTCTCCACCGTCCCTATGAGCTCGTCTATGAATGCATTACCAGAATCCTCTAAATCTTCAAAGGGATCTAATATCCCTCCTATGGTTAAAAATTCCCTCTTCCTCCTTTTACTCACGCATTCCACTAACTTTTGTATCACAAAGTATTGCCTACTGCTCCTTTCAAAATCTATACCGCACAATGTCGCAATCTCGTCCGCGGAGAGATCCTTAAGGTTTATTTTAACATCTATAACGTTAACCACATTTTTCCCCTTCTCATCAACGTACTCCGCACTTTCATACTCCCCATGGACATCAAAAACCACAACGGTTCCCCTCTTCTTCGCTATCTCCTCAAGTATTACGGATACCGCGTTGGATTTACCTCCACCCGTTATCGCCAAAACCGCCAAATGCCTTGATACTATCTGGTTAAGATCCACGGAAACCTCAACATCCTTATGACCCAAAAGTGTCCCGATCTTTATGTGGGATTTACTGTTCCCTTGTGAGAATATATCCTTAAGAGTCTTTTCATCCGGCCTAAAAACCCGAGAACCGGGCCTGGGTGGATATCTCAAATTCTGTAAACTCAGATTTTTTTCAAGCAACCCCCTAATTGATACGGTAGCCCTAAATATTCCAGGGCTCCTATGTAAGTTAGTTATCTTCTCATAAACCTCGGGATGATAACTATCCCTATCAAGGAATGTGTCCAATCTCTCAACGGATGTGACTATCCCCAATATCTTCACCTTCTCCCCGTCCATCTCTTCAGATTCTATTATCACGAACTCGCCCAAAGAAATCGGTTCTTCGCTCGTAAATATCACCTCGTCCGGTTTTAAGATCCCAACGCAATAACCCAGCCTCTTCATCTCAATTTCATCATATAAAAAGTGCCATCAAACGTCTTGCTCCCCTCTTCCCCAACCTTCCCCTTTATATTGTTCCTATCCTTTATCAAACCAAAACCCGTAAGGGTGTAAGAAGTAAACGAAGCTTCCGATATCCTAAAATAAACCGTATCGTTCCTTATAAAACCCTCAAACTTCCCTCCCCCTTCAAACTCCCCAAATAGGGAGTCCCCCTTTTGCGTAAGGTTTAAGGTTCCGAAACCCGTCCTCCATCTCCCGCTTAAATCCGGCTTTCCTTCGCAAGCAACCATCAAAAGGAGAAAGAGTAAATATCGCATAGGTGATATTTTACGGTGGTAGAATTGGGAACTTGGGTTTCCTCTTTTCGCTACTCGTTGCCATCTTGGAATCCTTCAAGGATATCTACTCAAAGGGTATTTTAAGGGATTACAGCCCCCTTCTCCTTATGACCAACATGAAGATTTTGGCATCCTTATTCCTCCTCCCCTTTGCGGTGCTTCACCCCCAAATTTCCGATTATCGTACATTTTTATTGGTTTATCCAATAAACCTTCTCCTAAATTTTTTCGCATTTTACTTGTATTTTTCCGCCATAAAGGTTTCCCCATTATCCCTTTCCCTTCCCATGCTTAGCTTCTCCCCCGTTCTGCTTATTTTCACATCAAGGGTTATGCTGGGAGAGGAGCTTTCGGGCATGGGGATTTTGGGGGTTTTTATGGTGTTTGCGGGTTCGTATATTTTAAATATTTCAAAGATCAGGGTGGGTTTGCTTGAGCCAATCAAGGCGATCTTCAAGGAAAGGGGAAGCGTTTATATTCTCATCGTGGTCCTCATATGGAGCATTACAGCTAACCTTGATAAGGTGGGGGTTAGTTCGTCTTCCCCAATCTTTTGGTCCTTCTCCATGAGCCTAGGTTTGGGGGTATTGGGTTTGTTAGCCTTAAAGTTTAGGATGTCCTTTAACTTCCCCTTCCTTTACTTATCCTTGGCGGATACCCTATCCACCCTCTTTCAAATGATCGCAATTTCCCTCATTCCCGTCCCTTATGTGATAAGCATAAAGAGGCTGAGCGTTTTATTTTCCTCCCTTTGGGGGATAGTTTTCTTAGGTGAGAGTGCAAACCTTATAGGGATACTCTTTATGATCTTGGGCGGACTCATAATATATTACCACCTATAAACTATTCCGAAATTCACGAGGTGGGCATTGAAGGTGTATTTACCGGGCAAATAATGGGACTTATAGGAATATGAGGGTTCGGGTTTTATCTCCCTGTCGGGCGCAAAGGTGTAGGTATATGCGAAGTTAAGGGTGATGTAATCGGATAGGTTATAGCCGAAACCCCCCGCTACCCCTACCCTCTTACCCAGATCGGGTATGAGGGGGTTAAAGGTGGAATCGGGTATTGGGGATTGATCGTAAGCAAAGCCCGTCCTGAAAATAAACTTCTCACCAAGATAAAGCTCCACACCTGCCCCTACCTCGTAAGTATCCTTCCAGTGGAAGTAAAGGGTGTCGGAACTTATTTGATTGAAAAGGATCACGAGGTCCTCCATATTCATGACGACTTTATCCAGGACCCTCCAGAAGACGTAATTGAATCCGAACTGAAGGGCGAAAGCCTTTACGGGCCTAACCGAGAAACCTATACCCAAGTCCGGCGGTAGAGGCAAGGATGTCTTTCCCGTTCCATCCCCCTTAAAGATATTACCGCTTACTAAGGTGGCAGCTTCGGGAGCGTTTTCCGCTATGTAATCGTTCCTCGGGGTGAAAAGCTGAAGCTTTATAACACCATCCAACTTCATGGGCGTGTACGCCCTACCCGTTATAGCAAACCTGAAGACCTCACCGAAAAATGCGGTAAGTCCAAAGCTTCCTCCAAGGGCATACCCCCTACCCTCTATTCTCGTGTCAATGGGCCAGAGCCTGTACTCTATGGGGAGTCCCGCGGCGCTAGGATTTATCTCAGAGGGATCCTGCAAGGTCACCTTCCTCACATATATCTTACCTACAACCGGACCCCCCGCTAAACCCCACCTAAGCATCCCAAACTCCTTTCCAAAACCGAACCAAGTCGCCACGGTTTTTACATCCGATTCCCAATCTATCTTCGGGTATTCGGGTTTTTTCCAGTTCGGATCATAAGAGTTATAAAAGTTTATAGGCGGATCGTAAAGGTCCCAAGAAGTTCCCATACCGAATGGTACAAAGATCCCAAAAGCCCAAGTAAAGAGATCCCCGTACATCGTAAAGCCCGCTGAAGGTATATTTATTAAACCCCTCTGGTTGTATGCCAGATTATCCTTCAGTCTCGGGTATGCCCCATCGTATCCCGCTATGTTCGTGTTCATCTGGTAAGTTGAGGTCCCGTAGAAGTTGAAAAGATCAAATGAGAAAGAGTTGCGCTGATCCGCGAGGAGGGATGGGTTCCAGAAGACCGCCGACCAGTCGCCAACTAGGGTGTAATTCACGCCCCCCAATCCGAAGGATGGGGTTCCAAAAGCCAAGCGGAAGCCGGAAGCAATAAGTACGCTTATCATTTTCTAAACCTCCTTCCAAAGAAGTAAAAAATGTTTCCCAAAAGTATAAAGAACAAAATTACCCAATGCCCGAAGGTTTGGGACATCATCCCTATGGTCGCCAAACCCTTCGTATTTACCAACTTTTCATAATCCGCCGCTCCCCTGAGGCCACCTATCAAACCCTTTATCTGCCCCGCCTGCCAATAAGGGTAGAGCCCTGGGGCTATAACCGCGGTGGAACCCACTATAATGGGAACTCCGTATCTCGCCCCCGTTATTTGAATCCAGGAATCGGCGGTTGCCCCCGCGGCAAAATCCACGACAAGATCAAAATCCTTGACCGTCTTAATATCCTTTAAAAACTCTATTTCCGTTATTGGAGTTCCCTGTACATCCGAACCAAAGACAGACTTGAAATCCACCCCTATGTTTGTTAAAACCGCCGAGATCCCAGGCCTAAATCCCAACATTACCCAATCCTTCCCATATTCCTTACCCATCTGCTTGGAAACGGTATTCATAGCTTCGTTCCCCATAAGGATCCCCTCAAACCTCCAAAGGGTCATAACCGCTATTTTACAATCCTTCCTGAAGAGCTGACGCGCCATCGCCATAACCATAGGATGAGTTTCCGGCATAGATGATGGGCCATAATCTATTGAGAATATCACCCTACAACCTTGAGGGAGGTTCTCAACAAACTCGTAAGCATGCTTTATTTCGGGAGATGGTTCTGGTGTTTTAAAGGGGATATTTGGGAAAACGAAGGGTAAGGCGAGGGCGACGAATAAAACCGCATAAAGTATTTGTCTCTCCATGTGCGGGTATTATAAAGGGGGAGAATTCGGCGTTAAAATTTATGTATGATTGGATGGTTGGGTATTTCAAATGGGGCATACTGGGATTATACCCTAAGTGGAATAATGTAAGGGAGCGGTTCGGAGAGGGATAGCTCATAGGAAGGTGCGTATTTTGGGGATTTGTACCTTGGGCGAGTTTTAGGGTGAGGATAAGCTCCTCCTTCAGCTCATCAACCGACACCGCATTTTTGTATTTAAGAACCGACAACATATAAAATATAATCCAGCGGTGGGAGATAATTGGGAAGCTTGGGATACTTGTTTTTTCCCAATAAATATCAAAATACCCGTTGGAGATATAGACGGTGACGGATCCTTTGATACGATCTGGGCTAGTCCTTCAAGGGCGAGGGTGGAGAACATATCTGGTGGGGTTTAT
>JBMSAP010000112.1:0-3853 GCA_049414445.1 Candidatus Caldipriscus sp.
CCCGTATTATCAAGCGATAAAAGGGAAGGAAACATAAGGGTTAAGGTTTCCGGAAGGAAGGTTGTAATTGAGGGCATAGAGGAGTTCAAGATCTACTCTTCGGACGGTAGGTTTGTGTTTTCGGGTAAGGAATTTGAGGGATTTTTAAACGCAGGGATTTACTTTGTAAAGGGTGGAAGGGAGGTTTTAAAGTTTGTGGTTAAATGATAGATTTAGATCTTAAGCTGGGGGAATTTGAAGTTTTGGTTAAAAAGGTGGATAATGGGAGATCCGTTTGGGAGAAGAATTTAACTTTGGTTCTTAAGGGAAAAGGTTCGGAGGATTTCCTTATGTTCGCTAAGGTGTTTGAGGGTTATGGTTATTACAGACCTTGGGTTGAACTTTTCTCAATAAACCCAGAACCTTTGGGTTTAAGGTTTTTCGGAAGTGAGATTGAGAGGGAGATATACCGAAGGATATACGAATTTTTGCCGAAACTTGGAAGAATATTCGTTGAATATTATGAAGATAGAGAAACCCTGTACGCCTTGAGGAGGGGAGAGGAACCGGAGAGGAGCAGGATGGGAAGGGTACTGTTTGAGGTGGGATTTAGGAATTTGAGGAATTGGTACTATCCGGAGGGTTTGAGGGAAGGGGGTCAGAAGATAGGCGGGGAAAAATTATGAAGGAAACGCCACTTTTCGAGCAGTATAAGAGGATAAAAAGCCAATATCCCGAGGAGATAGTCCTATTTCACCTAGGGGATTTTTACGAGACCTTCTTTGAGGATGCTGAGATAGTTTCAAAGGTCTTGGGAATAGTTTTAACGAGTAGGCCCATGGGTAAAAATATGAGGGTTCCCATGGCGGGGATACCCGTAAGATCCGCGGAGATATACATCAACAAGCTCCTTGAGGCGGGTTATAAAGTTGCGATTTGCGATCAGACGGAGGAGAAGGAAGGGAAAACCCTTTTGAAGAGGGTAATAACGGACGTTATAACCCCAGGTACGATAATATCCGAGGGGCTTTTGTCGGAGGATACAAACAATTACCTTTCCGCGTACAACGAAGCTATGGGGGAATCCGCCTGCGCCCTCGTTGACGTATCAACGGGGGATGTATATTACATTTACGGAAAGAAGGAAGATGTACTGGAGGAAATGGGAAGGTTGAACATACGGGAGGTAATACTTCCCGAAAAGATGGACCTAAACATAAACGCCCATAAAACTTATAGGAGCATAGAGGTTTTCTCTTCAAGGCACGGTTATAAGGTTTTAAAGGAGATTTACGGTATTGAAAGGGAATATCCGCCCATGGTTCTTGGGGTTCTGGGGGCGGTTTTATCATACCTTAGGGAAAAGAAGGGAGAAAACATAGGGCACTTGCAAATACCCGTTGAATATCAGATAAACGAATACATACCCATTGATAAAAGGACGATTGAAACCTTGGGGCTTTTGGGTGAAAGGTCTTTATATTCCCTCCTAAATTCCTGTATGACCCCCATGGGTAAAAGGTTATTGAAATTCACGGTATTACACCCTTACGCAAAACTTGAGCCTATACATTCAAGGTTGAGGAGGGTTGAGTTCTTTATAAACAATCAAAAAATATCCGAGGAAGTTGAGAGGAAGTTGAGGGAAGTTTATGATTTTGAGAGGGACCTCTCAAGGATCGCAACAAGAAAAATAGTTCCCAAAAACCTCCTTAGGTTCTCAAGATCCCTGAAAAATTCCCTTGATGTATTGAAGATGCTTAAAGTTCAGTACAATCCGAGCTTGGAAGAGATCGTAAAGAGAATAGAGGAAACTTTGGTTGATGACCCACCCGCAACCCTATCGGAGGGGGGATATATAAGGGATAGTGTGAATGAGCTCCTTGACGAGCTTAGAGGGATACAAAGGAAAGCGGAAAGGATGCTGAAGGAGATTGAGGAGAGGGAAAGGAAAAGAACGGGTATAAGCAATTTAAAGATCGGATACAATTCCGTCTTTGGATATTACATTGAGATATCAAAGGCGCAAGCGAAAAGGGTCCCTGAGTACTACCATAGGAAACAGACATTAACCAACGCTGAAAGATTTACAACGGATGAGCTTCAAGCTTTGGAGGATAAAATTCTGGCATCAAAAGATAGGGCGATCAGGCTTGAAAGGGAAATTTACCAAAACTTACTTTCGGAGATCCTGAAGTTTTCAAAGGATATAAAGTTTGTATCTTCAAAGATAGCGGAGGTGGATCTTTGCTTGGCATTTGCAAACTCGGCGAAAAAGTTCAGGTATGTGAAACCGGAGGTTTATAAGGGTTATACTTTGGAGATAAAGAACGGCAGGCACCCGTTGGTTGAAGGATTTATGGATACACCATTTATTCCCAACAATACCTACCTTGACGAGAGGAAGTTTTTCGCCCTGATAACCGGACCGAATATGGGGGGTAAATCCACCTATCTAAGACAGGTGGGATTAATATGCCTGATGGCGCATATGGGTTGCTATGTACCCGCGGATTACGCAAAAATTCCCTTGCTTGATAGGATCTTTACTAGGATAGGGGCTTCGGATGACCTTACAAGGGGTATATCCACCTTTATGGCTGAAATGCAAGAGGTTTCAAATATCCTAAAGAACGCAACGAAAAATAGCCTGATATTATTGGATGAGATAGGGAGGGGAACATCAACGCACGATGGTTTGGCAATAGCATGGGCGGTTTCCGAGTATATCCTAAACAACATAAAGGCAAAAACCCTTTTCGCAACGCATTATATTGAGCTTTCAAAGCTCGCCTCAAGCCACGAGAACGCCTTTAATCTTACGGTTAAGGTTGAGGAATCGGAAAGCGGGGTTAGGTTTTTATATAAGGTTATACCGGGAAGCGCAGACAAAAGCTATGGGATATATGTCGCCAAGCTTGCGGGAATACCCGAATCCGTTATAGAAAGGGCAAAGGAGTTGCAAGAAAAATTTGAAAGGGAATTTTTGATAAAATCCTCTTCGGATGGTGGGGATATATTGGAATATCTGAAAAACCTAAACGTTGATGCTCTCTCTCCTAAGGATGCGCTCTTTGTGATATACGAGCTTAAGAGGATGATGGGAGGATAGAACCCCACTTTTTTAGCTTGCTTACCTTAACATCGCAACCTTTGGCGGATATCGCCTCAATCACCATAGAACCCTCAGGGGAGCTTGAAACTTTATTTTACCTCCGCCTTGGTATGGCTTTAACAAGGTTTTCCAACTTCATCTCAACTCAAACTTCAATTCAACCATCATCGTAGTATTTGGGCTTTCCTATTATTCTCGCATTTTTGACTACACTCTGAACCTTCTGAACAACTATATAGCTTGAGACCATATAGTCCTCAACCATGGTTTCGGAAGTTATATGTACCCACTTTATTATCTCAAGTAAGTTCCTCCGCGCATCAACAACCGCAACCCTTTCCACAAGGAGCTTGGCTTTCCCTTTGGGTTTTTCCGGATCAACAAATTCGTCCAGTCTATCTCACCCTTTTCGTATCCTTCTTTTAATGTGCTATCCACCTTAATAGGCTCTACCACAGGTTTTTGTGAAATCGAAAACATTTAAACCATTATTTTATGTGTTGATTTTGAGAAATTTTTTTTACAATGGGATGGTAAGCACTCTTGCAAGTGTCCCTCAATGCTTGATATTCCCTCCGCAACCGACGAGTAAAGGATCCTACCCGTCTGAAACTCAAATATTTTAACGCTCAGCTTTGAAAAGTATTTCAACTTCCTCAATAAAGGCAATGAGATAGGTGCCTACGAGTTTCCCTACCTAATCCGATCTTCCAAATTCCTGCTCTTCCAATATATCATTTAGCAAGTTTAAAACCGCTG
>JBMSAP010000113.1:0-3390 GCA_049414445.1 Candidatus Caldipriscus sp.
GTTTGTATATAATCTTGAAAGTACCTTGTAGCCTTTCCGAAATCATGAAAAGCCAAGGGAATGTAGAACCACTCGGGAATTTCTCCTAAGATCTGCCTCGCTATCCCGATTACGCCATTTATATGATCCTCAAGGAATACATTTGGATGGGAATATAATCCGCTTTTATTACCTTTCTCGCTCATCATGGAGAATTATATGGGGGCGGGATGGGGGAAACGAATACATTTAGTCCATTATTAAGATTAATTTAAGTATCTTCTTATATTTACCCCGTATAGGTTTATCTGGCTCCTTTGAATACAATACTTCCAAGTATTTTGGTTCCGATCTGTCATTCTCCATATCGTAGGGTATAAGCTCCTTTCCGATCTTTATGGGTGCAATATCAATCTCTAAGTTATCTATTGGGCATACGGTGTGGCATTCTCCCTCATAATTTTCCAAGATTTCCGCTGTAAAGGTTCCAAAATAATTAATTTCCGCCAAATGCTCGGACGTTCCCAAAACAGGAGTATATACAAATTCCCTATTTTCAAGGTGTTTCTTTAATTTTTCAAAGGTTTCACTTTTCCCATTATCCACAACAAATATCCTATACTTTGGATCCTTAAGAAACTGTATAATCGCCTGGGTTCTCACATCCTTTTCGGATTGAGATTTTTCGCTTTTATCACCCTTACTCTTCTTATCTTTCTCTAAAAAAACGAACTTTCTTCCCCCGCTTCCTTCCTTCGTGTTTATGTAATTTACGGACATCATTATGGTTTTTATGGGACTTAGGATTTGAACTGCCAAGCTTATGTCCCGAGTTTTCTCCAAATACTCATCCTTTCCATATCCTACAATTGCCCCTATCAAACCCCTCAGTGCAGTTGGTGTAGGAAAGGGATAAGTTAAAGACGAAGATGTGGTGTAAAACTTTCGGAAGTGCCCCAGCTTACCCGATACATCAAAAACCAAAACCCTCATTTTTAGAATTCAAGTTTCTCCAGCTTAATGCCTTCAAATGCCTTCTCTATACTTGGTTCAACCCTTAAATCCTCATCCAATATATACCTTACCTTTTCAAGTCTGTTCCTGCCCTTAAGGGCTTTAACCTTTTCCCCAAGTTCGCTAATATCCAAAATGTAGTCCTTGGGAGATCTTATGGCTTCCTCATCGTTTATTTCCGCATTTGGTTTTATCTTTACGTACCTGTCAAGTGATCCTATAAGGTCAAGGGAATCTTCCGTATGCACGATGTCCAACAACATTAAGGATTTATGCCCAAGCTTGGAACCCGTTATAAGGACACTTCCACCTCTATGCCCGATCCATAAGGCTTTTAGCATCTTCTCAAAATCCTCGCCTGTCAAGTTGGTCTCTTTGGCGGTTTTCTGATTCGCTACCCCATAAACCCCGATCAAAGCGTACGCTACCCTGTAATCAAACATCATAGTACCCTGTTTTTTCCCTTTCCCTTTTTCATCTGAAGATGGTAAAACGCTTGTACCCTGAACTTCTAAAATCTTTACCCTGTGTAGGGATGTGCCATAAGCAAATTGTACGGGTCCCGTTAGGCTAAAAGATCCAGTTTTTAAGGCGAAAGTTCCCCCAAATAACCTTATGTCTATACACTTTTCAAGGACCTTGTTAATGTCTTTATCGTATTTTTCGAAAAGACCTTCCTTTGTCTCGAGTGTTCCATCTTCTTTCCTCTCTTCCCTTATGAATATCTCCTCACCCATCTCCTGTAAGGTATCCCTTATTGTCCTCTTTATCCTTGCATCCCTTACGAATATCTTGCCCGTCTCGTCGTCGTATCTTGGTCTGTTTTCATCCATCGGATCCCCGTTGGGGTTAGCGTTAACCACCTCATAAAGGAACAAAATCTCATGCCGATTCTTCAATATGCTCATGCTCACCTCCTTCTTTTTCTTTCTTGGAGAACAAAAGATCTTTGAATTTATGATAAAGCCCCATACCCACAACGAAGTAAAAGTTTATTTCATTTACCGTTGCCTTTGGTTCCCCGGACGTAATATCCTCAGAGATCGTAGCGAAGATTTTCCTGGTGCTCTCATAGTCGAAAAGGTCAAGTATCTCAAGCTTATTTCTAATATCCGTCAGAAGCCCCTCTATATCCTTCCACCTCATCCTGAATCCCTTGAGTTTCTTTAGGAACGGTTTGGATCCCCTTTCTCTGCTTTCCTCTGCCAAGATATACTCTGTTAGGAATCCCACAAGGATTAACGCCCTTTTCCACCTTTCACCTTTAACGGTGGGCAGGTCCTCAATCCACTTAAAAAATTCCTCCAAATTTTTCGGTTTATTTAAAGAGTTCATATTCAAACCCTCCGTTAAAATCCTTATAAAAACATATGATATAAAAGCCTCTCTTATCAACTTGAGATTTATGTCCTTATTATTGTGATAATCCTCCCTTATCTTTCCCATAAAGTTAGAATAGAGAAAGTTTTTTTCCAAATTTTTCCCAACAAAAACCGCCCCAATTACATTATAGAAATCATTCTTGGAAAAGAAACCTTTCAAAATATTAAAGTCAAAATCCATTTCAATTAATTCTTCTACATAATCTTTCGCTCCAAACATTTCAGAAACCCTTGATGGGAAAATTTCGTTTATATAAAGCTTTATAGATTCCCTACTTTGTTCCTTTTCAATAAACATAAAGTTCGCCCAAATTACATCATTCAGGTGCCTAAATATTGTAAACAAATCAGGGCTTTCATCTCTTTTATCGCCCGAAATTCGTTTTCCTTCCTTTATATCCCTATATGCTTGCTCTTGTTTTTTTTCATCCTTTATCAATTTAATAATGCGTTTTTTGAACATCTCTTTATCTAATTTGTTAAATTCTCCAAGTTTTAAATCTTCCAGCAACTCTATAAACCCTCTAAGAGTCTCTCTATTCAAACTTTCGGGTATTATCAAATACCTCAAACCCGCAAGGTCAAATTTTGTCTCTTCAAGCTCCTGCCTTGCTATCCTCATCTTCTCGAAGCAATCAAAACATATCGGGCTATTTTTGTAGGCAAATTTTTCGTTAAGGCCCCCAACCACATAACCTGGTTTATCAAAAGTTAAAAAATAGAAAGGAATTTCCGCTTTAACCCTCGTCCAATTTCCACAAACCGCACAATAAGACTCGTTTTCGTATTCGGACATTAAATATTCTTTCAAGAATTCTTTGTATTCATCAATTTCTCCTAAGAACTTACCATCAATCCTAATGGTGAGAAGAAAAATGGGATTGCTATTTTTATTTTCATTTTCACACTTTTCTGATCCCTTAATTTTTCCTTCAATCTCTTTTGCTATATTTTTTCGGTTATTATCGTCACTTAGGTAATCTTTTACATTCTTTAGATATTGGGGAATTTTCTT
>JBMSAP010000114.1:0-10647 GCA_049414445.1 Candidatus Caldipriscus sp.
CTGATAACTCCCATGATCAACTTGGGTTCATACCCTGGTCCCGAAACCCTATCGTTCTACTATAGGTTCAGCCGTTCTTCTGGAAACTTTGGTCCGGACGACACACTGTTTGTTGATATTCTACCCAACGGTGATCCATCACTTGCGGTACCGGTTTGGTTTGTAAGATCCGATTTCGGTGAAACAAACGTTATGACCCAGGTGAAAATAGACCTAAGCCCCTTTGATGGGACGAACATAAGGGTTAGGTTCAGGTTCAAGAACTTGCCAGGGGGTTCCGCATCGGTAACTACTTACTTCTGGCTTGATTTGGTTAGGGTATACGCGCCGGATTTGAACGCGCCCCCAACGATCTCAATACTTTCCCATTCTCCCGTTAATCCCGACAGCAACGAGGCTGTGAATGTGTATCTATATGCTACGGACAGTGATGGTAGCATAAGCTCCGTGAATTTGAGGTATAGGTATAATTCCGGTTCTTGGCAGACGGTTTCCGCAAGTTTGGTAGGTGGTGATACCTTCCTTGCGGTGATACCCGCACCGAACTTTTACTCAAAGACGAAGTTCTATGCGGTGGCGAGGGATAACGCTGGGGACACGAGTGCTACCTCGGTAAGGTTTGTGATACAAGGTTTCAAGACTATAGCGCAGGCGAGGGCGTTATCCGATGGCGATACCGTTCAAGTTAAGGGGGTTCTCACCGCGAACACCTTTAACAGGCCCGAGTATATCCAAGATTCAACGGCGGGTATAGCGGTATTTGACATAAACTTCCACAATGCGTATGTGGGGGACACATCCTTGGGTAAGCTTGTTGCTGTTGCGGGAAGGCTATACACGTACCACGGTTTAAGGGAGATAATCAACGTAAGCGGATATACGACGTTGGGGTTTGTTGGGGTACCCGATCCGATAGTTCTCAGGATAGAAGATGTTGGGGAGCCTTACGAGGGTATGCTCATAAGGGTGAATAACGTTCAATTCACAACAAGCGGGACCTTCGCGGGAAATACGAACTATACTGTGACGGATGGAACAAATACTCTAACCGTAAGGATAGATGCGGATACGGATATACCGGGGAATCCCATACCCTTCGGTCCCGTTGATATAATAGGGATCTTGGGGCAGTACGGCACAACTTACCAACTCCTTCCGAGGTATTTATCCGACATAATAATACCAACCACGTATATATCAGAGAAGGTGTCGGGATCTTCCTTCTCATATACCCTAAAGGGTAGAACCTTGATCCTCAAGGGTAAGGCTAAGGTTTATTCCCCAACGGGAAAGCTCGTATTTGAGGGCGAAGGGAAGGTTGATCTGAGAGCCGGGGCGTACTTTGTGGTCGCGGATAGGGTTTATAAGATTCTGGTAAAATGAAACTCCTTTACGAGGGCAAATCCAAGAAAGTTTTAGAGCTTTCTGAAATTGAGGTATTCATAGAGTTTAAGGATGAGGTGACGGCCTTCAACGCGCAGGTAAGGGACGTATTCGAGGGTAAGGGTTACTACACATTCAAGATCTCTTCCCTTCTCTTTGAACTTCTAAAGAAGGAAGGAATTCCAACCCACCATATAGAGGACGGCGATAGGGGCTTTAGGGCTTACAAGGTTAAGATAATACCGGTTGAGGTTGTGATAAGGAACAGGTCCGCGGGGAGCATAGTGAAAAGGCTTGGGATCCCGGAAAACACCGTTTTTGAACCCCCGCTGATAGAGTTCTTTTACAAATCCGACGAGCTCGGAGATCCATTGATCTGCAAGGAACACATAATTAGGTTTGGTTGGATGAAGGAAGAGGAGATAAAAAAGGTTGAGGAGATGGCATTTAAGGCCACAAGGATCCTTACGGATTTCTTCGCAAAGAAGGACCTCATCCTCGTTGATATAAAGTACGAGTTCGGTTATAAGGTGGATGGTGAGATAGTTTTGGCGGACGAGATAAGCCCCGACACCTTCAGGGTCTGGACGAAAAGGGGAGAGAGCCTTGATAAGGACGTATTCAGGAAGGATAGGGGAAACGTGGCGGAGGTATACAAGAAGCTATACGAGATTTTAACCTCGTAAGAGCCACCTTATAATCCCCGCTATGTTCTTTCTGATAATCTCGCAGAGTGTTTATTATGAAGAGATGAGCAGGAGGGGGAGCTATGTGGTATTTGGGGGTGGGTACGAGGCTTTCGTAAGGAGCAAGGACAAAGTGAATTCACCGATGGGATTTGTAGGAATAAGGATCTTGAGGACGGACGACCCGAGGGCATACTTTACGATCCTGGCGGGGGGAGGATATAGCTTCACCTCAAAGTTCTGGCATGGGAGCGCGGGTTTGCTTTACGAGAGGAGGACCCAAAGGTACGGGGGTAGATTTTCCTTCCATCTCGGGATAGGGATCTTGGGGGGTTATTACTCTTGGGATGAAAATTTGGATATATTTCCCGGCGAGCAAAAGAATAACTCACCCGTAATTGAATTTCCCGTAAGGGCATCTTTTAGCGTAAGGTTCTCAAGCTTTGAAATAATGCCCGAGATCTCCGTTATACCCTTGGCTACGACAAATATGAATACCGATGTGATGGTTAGGGGCGTCCTTTTCGTATTTTACGGTCCTGAATCCGAGCAGGAGTTCTTTGAGGGGCAAAGAAAGAAGGAGGAGAGGGAAAAAATAAGGCAAAGACCAAGATGATCCTCCTTTACGACGCCTTCTGGATATTTCTCTTTAATATAGTGGGCTTTGCTTTCCATTCCACATTAAACCTTGATTCCGCCTTTAGGTTCCTTATAACTTACGTTGCCACCTTGACATTTTGGTATATTCCAACCCTCCTCCTTTCCTTACATAGGAATCCCTTCAAGTTCCGAGAGATCCTCCTTTCATCCGCAATTGCGGTTCCCTGGGCTATAACCTTAAGGTCCTTTATCCTGCAAAGGACTATACCTCCCATATTTATACCCGTTATGTTCCTGTTTTTCTTTGTTTTCGCCTTATTCTTCCGATGGGTTTATTCAAGGCTCTTCGCAAGTTCTTAGTCCTCGTTGAGGTTTATTACCAATATATGCTCGAGTACAGGTCGGAGATCTTCTTTTGGATGCTCTCTGGGATTTTACCTTTCATACTTATGGGGATATGGATAAAGTTAGCGGAGGTTGGGGTATTGGAAATGGAAGGGGTGGATTTTGCAAGGTACTTCCTCGGGGTATTTATCACGCAGGAGCTTGTAAGCGTCTGGGTGATCTGGGAGTTTGAGGCTAGCGTTTTAAACGGCTTCCTTTCCCCCCTCCTTCTAAAACCCTACGATCCCATGTGGTATTACGTTGGGATGCATATAGGGGAGAGGTTGGCTAAGCTCCCCTTCATGCTCGCCATTGTTTTGGTTTTCTTCACCCTTTACCCACAAGCCTTTTGGATCCCAGACCCATTTCATGTCCTGATCTACCTGATTTTGGTTCTCATTGTTTTCATCCTGAGGTTTATGATACAATATACGCTTTCCTTCCTCGCCTTTTGGACGGAGAGGATAAGTCAAATTGATGGAATAATCTTCTCAATTTACATTTTCCTTTCCGGTTATTTTGCGCCCCTTGAAGTGTTCCCACAATGGGCCAGAGATCTTGCGTATTTAACCCCCTTCCCATATATGATATACCTACCCGTAAATGTCCTTCTTGGGAAGGGTGTTGATTTAAGGGGGATCCTCGTCCTTTTGCTTTGGACCGCTATTTTTACGATCATAAATAGGGTTTTCTGGAGATTTAGCCTAAGGAAATATTCCGCAATGGGTGCGTAAGTTCCACTTTAAAATATTCACATATGATGACGGGAACTTGGAAGGTAAAGGTGGGACTTGCGCAGATGCTGAAGGGTGGGGTGATAATGGATGTGACCACCCCCGAACAGGCAAAAATAGCGGAGAGGGCTGGGGCGGTGGCGGTTATGGCGCTCGAGAGGGTTCCCGCGGATATTAGGAAGGAGGGTGGAGTTGCCAGGATGGCGGATCCCGAGATAATTCTAAGGATCATGGATGCGGTCTCAATACCGGTAATGGCAAAGGTAAGAATAGGGCATTTTGTTGAGGCTCAGATCCTCGAAGAGCTTGGGGTGGATTTTATAGACGAGAGTGAGGTTTTAACACCCGCGGATGAGGAAAACCACATAAACAAACATGAATTTAAGGTTCCGTTCGTATGCGGAGCGAGGGATCTGGGTGAGGCTTTAAGGAGGATAGCGGAAGGTGCGGCGATGATAAGGACCAAGGGGGAAGCGGGGACGGGGAACGTGGTGGAGGCGGTGCGCCACATGAGGCTAATACAGAAGGAGATAAGGAGACTAACTTCCCTAAGGGAGGATGAGCTTTTTGCTGAGGCAAAGAGACTTCAAGCCCCATACGAACTTGTGAAATACGTGGCGGAACATGGGAAGCTTCCCGTACCCAACTTTGCCGCGGGGGGAATAGCGACCCCAGCCGACGCCGCATTAATGATGCAACTCGGGGCCGAGGCGGTTTTCGTTGGTAGCGGGATCTTCAAATCTTCGAATCCAGAGAGGATGGCAAGTGCCATAGTGGAGGCGGTAGCTTATTACGACAACCCCAAGGTTTTGGCGAGGATCTCAAGGAACCTCGGTGAGGCGATGAGGGGGATAGATGTGAGGAAGCTTGAGGAATCCGAACTCTTGCAGACGAGGGGTTGGTGATGAAGTTGGCCATAGCAAACCAAAAGGGTGGGGTAGGGAAGACAACCACTGCGGTAAATTTATCCGCAGCTTGGGCCCTGATGAACAAGAGGGTCCTCCTAATAGACGCGGATTCTCAGGCAAACGCAAGTATCGGGGTTGGGCTTGAGGGCAAGGAGCCGAACCTTTACGACCTTTTAACGGGAAATGCGGAACTTAGGGATGTAATTTACAGAACGAGGATAAACGGGCTTGATTGCATACCATCAAGTCCTGACCTAATAGGGGTTGAGGCTATAAGGAATCAAAAGAATTGGGAGTACAGGTTAAAGGATGCCTTAAGGGGTCTGAATTACGATTTCATAGTGATAGACACCCCCCCATCCCTAGGCACATTAACGATTTTGGCATTAACCGCCGCGGAAAATGTCTTAATACCCGTACAGGCGGAATATTACGCCCTTGAGGGTTTAGCCCAGCTTTTAGACACTATAAAGTACATCCAAGCCACCTTGAATCCAAAGCTCGGAATATTGGGCCTTTTGATTACGATGTACGACAAGAGGATAAGGCTCTCCCAGGAGGTTTATGAAGAAATATACAGGCACTTCCAAGATAAGGTTTTCAGAACCGTTATACCGAGGAACGTCAAACTTGCGGAGGCTCCTAGCTTCGGGCTTCCCGCGATATTGCACTCCCCGGATTCCCCAGGCTCGTACGCTTATGTGGATTTGGCAAAGGAGATTTTGGAAAGGTTGAAGGATGAGAAGGTTGGGCAGGTTGGGTAGGGGTTTGGAGGCGATCCTCTCAGTTGATACGAAAGTAGAGGTTCAGAAGTTAATTCCCATAGATGAGATCGTTCCAAACCCAAACCAGCCAAGGAGGAGGTTCTCGGAGGAGGAACTTAAGGAACTTGCGGAATCCATTAAAGAGTTTGGCGTATTGCAACCAATAATAGTTAGGGAGAAGGATGGGAAGTACGAGATAGTTGCGGGGGAGAGGAGGTGGAGGGCGGCGAAGATGGCGGGCCTAAGCAGGATCCCGGCGGTGGTGAAGGAGGTATCGGATGAGGAGATGATGATATTGTCCTTGGTGGAAAACTTACAGAGGGAGGATTTAAATCCCGTTGAGAGGGCGAGGGCGATAAAGATCTTGAAAGAGGAGATGGGGCTTACGGATGAGGAGATTTCAAGGTATTTGGGGAAAAGTAGGAGCGCAATTACAAACATACTAAGGATCCTGAATTTGCCCTTGGAAGTTTTGAATATGCTGGCGGAAGGTAAAATAAGCGAGGGGCATGCGAGGGTACTTTTACGTTTGAAGGACAGGGAGGAGATCGTAAATTGGGCGAGGAGGATATTGGAGGAGAATTTGAGCGTTAGGGATCTGGAAAACTTGATAAGCCCATCTCAGGAGAGGAAGGATTCGGAAATTTTGAAAAATTTGGCTTTGAGGTTTAAGGAGAAGGGTTTAAATGCGAGGGTTAAGAGGTCAAAGAAACATCTAAGCGTGGAGATAAAATTCTCGTCCGAGGAGGAGGCGGAGAGGTTCCTTGAATTTTTGCCAAATTTGAAGAATGTTAAGTAAGGAGCTCCTTGAGGTGATCGCCTGTCCGAAGTGTAAGGGGGATTTAATTTATTGTCCAAAGATGAACGAACTTAGGTGTTTAAATTGCAAAGTGAAATACAGGATAGAGGATGATATACCCATCCTCCTTATAGAGGAGGCGAAGGAACTTAAAGAAGATGAGCCTTGCGAATAAATACAGGCCCAAAGATTTCTCGGAGGTGGTGGGACAGGAGTTCGTAGTTAGGGTTTTGGCAAGGGCCCTTGATAAGAAGGAAATTCCTCAAGCTTTACTTTTTGCTGGTCCAAGGGGTATAGGGAAAACCACCCTCGCGAGGCTCTTCGCGAAGGGTTTAAACTGCGAGCTTGGTCCCACATCAAAACCCTGCAATTCCTGTAAATTTTGTATGGACTTTAACGAGGGGAAGGCAACGGACATAATTGAGATAGACGCGGCATCAAACAGGGGGATAGAGAACGTAAGGGAGATACAGAAGGACGCCAGGTTTTTACCATCCTCAAGGTATAAGGTGTATATCATTGACGAGGCACATATGCTTACAAACGAAGCCTTCAACTCCCTCCTTAAGATCCTTGAAGAGCCACCAAAACATGTAATTTTCATCCTCGCAACCACGGAGCCCAACAAGATACCCGCCACCATCCTATCAAGGCTACAAAAGTTCAACCTAAAACCCCACCCAAAACACGCGATAATTCAGAGGTTAAAACATGTTTGCAAGCTTGAGGGGATATATGGTACGGAGGAAGCCCTATCCATGATAGCGGAAAGGGCGGAAGGTAGTATGAGGGATGCCCTTATTCTCCTCGAGCAGGCGAGCATATTTTCCGACAAAAACGTTGATGAGTTTTACGTCTCAAAGATGCTTGGCGTGGTGCCGAGGGAGAGGTTTTCCAATCTTTTGGAGTACATAATAAGGGGGGACTTTAAGGGAGCCATGCAAAACGTTGAAGAAATTTTGGGGGAGTTTTCCCCTCAGGAGTTCGCCGGGGGATTTGTAAAGTTTTTAGAAAATCTCCTCTTGGAAAAAACGGAAAACCTAAGCTTTGAGGAGAAAACCATACTTTTGAGAATGGCCCTTGATATGGAATTCCACGTCAGGGATACCTTCTCCCCAAGATCATGGATAACTTACGATATCGCAAGGATGTGTTCTTTCAAAAGGGTCATAAATATTGATGAGATAAGCTCCCTATTGGGAGTTCAGAAATCCGAAGAAGTAAAGAAAACGGATGTAATAACGGAAGATCCCCCCATAGACATCCTTAGAAGGAATTTCCCGGGTCTTTCCGCCTATCTTGAAAGCTCGCGTTATGAAATCGTGAACGGAAGCTTAAAAATTTACGTGGGGGATAAGGTTATAAAGGAGAAGCTGGAAAATGGATCGGAGATCTTGAAGGAGGTTTTTAAGGTGAATGGGGTGGAGGTTATACTGGAAAGGTGGGAGAACGAAGAAATGGAAAAGAAAATCAGGGATATATTCTCGCAGATAAAGAAGGATTGGGAGGAAACCCAACCTTAAAGGACTTTACATAGGATAAATTTAACCGTCTCATTCAGATCGCTATTTACAACGGTAAAATCGTATTCCTTAGTGTTTTCAATCTCCTCTTTAACTTTAGCTATTCTCCTTTTTATCGTCCATTCATCCTCGCCCCTCTCCCTCATCCTCCTCTCAAGCTCCTCAATGGATGGGGGAAGGAGAAAAACGCTAACGAACTTATATCTATTATCCCCACCGAAGATCCCCTCAAGGGCCCTCTTCCCGTTTATATCCAAGGTAAGTACGACGTTCCTTCCCCTTTCAAGTTCCATATAAAGGTTTTCCCTTGGGACGCCGTAATAGTTTCCGTAAATTTCCGCCCATTCAAGTAATTTCCCTTCCCTTATCCAACTCTTAAAGGTTTCAACATCCACAAAATGGTAATCTATTCCATCCCTCTCGTATGGCCTTCTTTCCCTCGTGGTTGCGGTAATAATATGTGAAAAGCCAAAGTTTTTTAAGATCTGTGCGACCGTCGTCTTTCCTCCCCCGGAAGGGGAGGATATTACCAAGATCCTCGGGATCCTCATCTTATCAGATAAACCTCCAATTCGTCCTCCTCGTTGATCTTATAAACGTCGGGTGGGATATGAACGAGGGCATCGCAAATTAGATAGCTTTCATCCTCCTTATCCAATATTTCAACTAGGCTATCCTCCGTGATCCTTGCGGGAAGAAATAGGCTCCTTCCACCCAAACCCTTCTTGTATGCGCTCGCGGAGGGTAAGTACATCTTTTTTGGATACGGATCCGATGAACCAAAGGAGGATCTAAGCGCCGGAAAAATGTATATGTATGCGGAGACGATCGCATCCGATATACTTCCATCCACAAAGAAACCCATAACCCCACTTTCGTATGTAAAGACCGCAAGGTTTGAAGCGGGATCCTGATCTACGCCGGAGACCAAAAATTTCACCCTTTGGGGTTTATAGTCCGTTAAAAAAAAATCCGCCCTACCTATCCCTATCTCAAACCCCTCCTCAACGGAAAGAAGTAATAAAATCTGCCTTAGGTGATCGTTTTCAATTCCAACAAAAATTCTTGGTTTCCTATGAACCCAAACCTCCTTTACGTTTTTCCTCTTCATCAAAAACAGTTTTCTCCCCTCTATCCTCTCCCCCTTTTCCAAAACCATCTCCCCATCTTCGGAAATCACGGGCCTTGAGAGATAAAAACCCAAAGACTTCCCAAGACTTAAAGGTATTTCCTCGGTTTTCCTTACGTTCCCCATGATATAAGCCTGGGCCTCGGATGGGCTCATCTAATCATTATATGCAATATTTCGGATACGGAGTTGGTAAAGTCCAAAAAAGTTTTTGGATAAACACCCATCCAAACCACAAAAACTAAAATTGCCACAAGTATCAGGGTCTCCCTTGGGGATAGATCCGGCATCTTTGCGCTCTCGGGATCCAACTGTCCAAAAACCACCCTCCTAACAAGGGAAAGCATATAAACCGCCGCTATTATCACACCCGGAACCGCTAAAATACCCCAAAGGGGTTCCCTGTTATAAGCCCCCACTAAGCACATGAACTCGCCGACGAACCCGGAAAGCCCCGGAAGCCCTATGGATGCAAGGGACATAATTACAAGAAATGTTGCCAGATTTGGAACGGACCTACCTATTCCCGAATATTCCCTTATCAGCCTCGTGTGCCTCCTTTCATAAAGCATACCCACTATCAAGAATAAGGCGCCCGTCACAAGCCCGTGGCTTAGCATAACTATTACCGCACCCTGAAAACCTATGGGATTCCCGCTTGCCAAACCGAGCATGGCAAAGCCCATATGCGCGACGGAGGAATAAGCCACGAGCTTCTTCATATCCGATTGAACCCATGCCATAAGCCCACCGTATATTATTCCGATTATCGAAAGGTATGCGATTAAATTTGCGAAACTTTCAAAAGCTTCTGGAAACATGGGGATGGAGTACCTCATAAAGCCGAAAATGCCCATCTTCAACAGGATACCAGCAAGGATCACGGAACCCGCGGTGGGAGCCTCAACGTGGGCGTCCGGAAGCCAGGTGTGGAAGGGGAACATTGGGACCTTTATGGCAAAGGAAATAGAGAAAGCCAAGAAAAGGAGCTTTTGGGTGTATAGGTCAAGCTTGGATGTTTCGTTGAGTAGGTATTGGTAATCAAATGTTCCGTAATTTATGAAAAGCCAAATTAGCGCGACGAGCAAAAATATGGAACCAAAGGCGGTATATATGAGGAACTTGAAAGCCGCATAAACCCTGTTCTCATGCCCCCATATGGCTATAAGGATGAACATGGGTATAAGCTGTGCCTCCCAGAAAATGAAGAACTGGATGAGGTTCAAGCTGGCAAACACGCCTATCATGGCGGTTTCAAGGGCAAGCATCGCGGCGACATACTCCCTGATCTTTTCCTTAATGTAGTTATACGAGGAGATTATACTTATTAGTGTCAGGAATGTGGTGAGGAGGATAAGAATCAACGCTAGGCCATCAACGCCGACCTTGTATGGGGCGTTCTCCAAACCCAAAAATGGGAACTCTTCAACAAGCTGGAAGTCTCCTGCCCTTGAAAAGTCAAAGTTATAAAGCAAGGACAAGGAAAATATGAACTCAAGGAGGGCGGCAAACGTACCGTAAGCCCAAACCCTTCTGTTCCAAGATGGGTCAAAAAACAGGACGGGAATGGCGGCTAATAAAGGGAAAAATATTACGAGGCTAAGCATAAGCGGGTATTATAACGGGGTTTTACCCGATCCTCTTTTCTAAAACTTTACCCTCTTCCAAAAGGGGGTATACTGCGGGTGTTATCAAATTCTCAAACAATACCGTATGTTTCCCATCAGAACCTATAAG
>JBMSAP010000115.1:0-21860 GCA_049414445.1 Candidatus Caldipriscus sp.
ACCACCAAGTCCGGCTTTATATCCTTCAAAACCCCTTCGGAAAGGGATATGATTTTTGAGATTTGTTGAACGTTAGTGTCAGATCCTACGCCAAGATATATATCGGGTTGGGGTAGGTTAAAATCCTCGAAGAAAGCCTGCGAAAGTTCGTAATCGTAATGCTGTCCCGTATGCAGGATTATGGGATTTATACCCTTTGATTTTAGGGCATTGTATAGGGGGTAAAGCTTTACGAAGTTTGGCCTTGCACCGGCAACGAGTAAGATCTTCAAGTGGGGATTTTAAACTCGTCGTAAATTAGGTCATCCCTACCTGCATGCTACGAGAATCCGTTTATGGTATATACCTTAACAACCTTCCACTCGAAGGGCCAAATAATATATGTGGTCAAGGTGGGCGTGGGTATCGAAGACTTTGAGAAGGGGGTGGAGGGAATGTTGTGATCCCCCCACCCAAGTTTTTTTTTACCTTACTATCACAGTCCTGTAAAGGCTATGCTCCTTAACCCTGAAAACGTATGTCCCCTTCTTCAACTCAACAAATGCGCTCCTATCTACCTCTAACCCTTTCACTTTCCTACCATCGGGTGTGTATATCTCCACAAACGCCCTCCTCCCAGTCTCAACATTCACCCCTCCCTTCACAGGAGAAACAAGAAGATATACACCTCCAATGTTCCTATCCTCTTCTACCTTCACGGGATCCTCGTATCCAAGAACTCCACAATCGGAAACTGGAGTGGGGGAGTCAAGAACGTAAAACCTTGATCCTCCAGTAGCACTATTTGGACCTACAACTATTTCCATACATCCATCATTATCAACATCCGCAATTGCCAAACCTTCAAACCCTATACCAACAGGATTTTGCCAAGTCCATCTCACAGTTCCAGTCGCACCGTCGAGAACTATTAGGTGGTATGGACAGGGAATACAACTTGAACCTGCATATCCATCGTGATATGACGTCAAAACAACTTCTAAAGCTCCATCACCATCTATATCCCCTATCTTATGACTTGAGTTTTGAGAACATGTTGTAACACCACCATAACTCCATAGTGTTGAACCATTTGTACCTCTCAGAGCATAGACGGTATTTTCATTATAGCATCCCACCAAGATTTCCCTAAGACCATCCCCATTTAAATCGGCTATTGTGGGTGAATTAGGACTATAACCCACCCAATGGCAAGAATTACAGCTAAGTGATCTTGACCAATATAGGGTTCCGTTATGTCTAAGGGCTATCACACCTCCTCCGTGGTATACTACTACAACCTCTAACTGTCCGTCGTTATCAAGATCACCGAGAGCAACATCACCTACGCTGGGGAGAGGATAGCTCCAAACAAAAGAACCATTTGTTGCCCTTAAAGCAAAAACTTTAAAAGAACTGCCATCCCACCCAACAAAAACTACCTCCAAAGTACCATCATTACCCAAATCGCCCACAGCTACGTTGGAAGAGTGATAACCTGCTGGGTATGACCATAAAAGGGTTCCGTTCCCTCTAAAGGCGTAAGTGGTATAGGCTGAAGATACAAAAATTTCACCTATCCCATCACCATCAATATCCACTATTGCGGGAGGATTCTCGAGGACATCTCCCAGAGGAGCACTCCAAATTATGCTTCCATTTGTACCAGAAAGGACATAAAGACGATCGGTAGCATCTACAGTCACCGCTATTTCAAGCCCCAGCCTCGTAGGATCAAGCTCACCTACCGCGGGGGAAAATGAACCCCAGCTACTTGATAGCACTTGACTACTCCACAGTAACGAACAATCAGTTCCACGAAAGGCGTATACACGACCATATTCAACAGCGGCTAACACTATCTCGTTTGAGCCATCACCGTTTATATCCGCAACTATCGGATCACCCTCCGCGGTAGCAAAGAAGTTGTCACACTTAACGTAAGGTCCCGTTATAGCACCCGTCAGGCGCTGTAATCCCCTCAAAGACGCCGCACCATGATGCATCATCCACGTACCTACAGCCGCATCAAGCGGTGGCAACTGCCCGTATCCTAATACGGGCATTAAACTTATGCTTAGTGCTGTTAAGATGACCCGTTTCATATATCACTTCCTCGACGGGTATTATAATGGGGTAAAACTACCCTTAACCAACATTCCCTTGACCCTTCAACAAAAACCCTAAGCGCCTCCCTCCTAAGATTCTCCCCCAAATTTAAAACCCTCTCCCTTGAGGACAACAGTTCTCTTAACCTTTCAATCAAAACCTTGATGTCCCCACAGAAGACGTTGTAAGCTATCCCTTCTACCCTTACATTCAGGGATAAAACGGGCGTCCCACAGAGCATTGCCTCCAAAATTACGTTTGGGATCCCTTCGGATTCCGAATTTGCGGTATTCACCAAAACCCAAGAACTTGATATTAACTTTAAGGTTTCTTTTCTGGGGAGCTTCCCAAAAAATTTCAGGTTTTTCGGCCTGTCCCTTATAAGTTCCTCATTACCGTATCCTACCATAAGGAATTCGCATTCGGGAAATTCTTTGGCAAGATTAATAAAAATCTTTGGGTTTTTGTTTTCGTCCAATCTACCCACCCATATTACCGTGGGTTTTTCAAACTTTTCAAACTTTTCCGAAATTTCCTGTATGTTTTTGCACATCCTAATTTCTTTCCACCAAAACCTTTCCTCCGCCTTTCCCCTCTGTTCCTCATTTTGGGCTACCACGAGATCCGCACCTTCAAGGGAGATGTTTATTAGAAGATCCAATAAAAATCCAAAAATCGCCCGAATTTTCCCTTTTCTTGGTAAAAATCTTGCGTACTTCAAGAAATCAATACCCTCTTGCGCATTTGAGCTCCATATGAAAGTTGATGAAAGGAGAACCTTTGATAGGAAACCCACAACCGTTAATGCGCCCCTCCCCCTCTGAAATACTAAAGTTGGCTCAATCTCAAAAACCCTTTTAAGGAATATTGGAATCTTTAGGATCTCATAGCGTGGGTTTCTCAAATAATGGACGAAAAGCTCATCCTCCTTTATTACTTTCCCCACCTTGTTTTGATCGTTGGTTGAAACCAAAAGGTGAGATTCTCTGTATTCGGAGAGGAGTTTGGCAATTTGATAAACTTGAAGGTGGGAACCCGTTATAAAGGCGCTTTCGTCGTTAGGATGGAAATCCGATAAAAATACCAACCTATCCAATTTCTTCCTTTACCCTCCTTAACTTTCCCAAGGGGTCGTAGCTTTCCGTTATCTCCCTTCCCAAAACCAGCACATCATTCTTATCCAACCATCTCTTTACTTCAAATATATCCGTCGCAAATATGTGGTCATCCTTACTCCTCTCAAGTCTAACACCGGGGATTACCAATTTCAAGCTCTTAAAGTTTTTCCTTACGAACCCTGCAAAGTTTCCGGGAGCAACCAAGCCCCATGCACCAGCCTCGGATGAGATCCTTGCTATGTTTGAAATTAAACCCTTTACCCCCCTCTTGAAAACACCAAACGCCCAATCCTCGCTTATGCTGGTCATAAGGCTAACTACAACTATCTTTATGTCCTCCCTCTTCTTAACCGCCCATTTAACCATCTCGTACCCACCTAGCCCATGAACCGTCAAGATCTCAACCTTGGGGATCTCCTCAAGGGATAAGGATACAACCGATGGTATATCGTTGAGCTTTAAGTCAAGGAAGACCTTTATGCCGTCCCGTATAAGGGCGGATACCTCCTCCTTCCCCTTTCCCAAATATAATGGTAGTCCTACCTTGAAGAGCTCAACTTCCCCCCTTAAAAGGTTTATAATTTTCCTTGCTTCATCCCAACTTTTAGTGTTAAGTGCTATGCATATACGGGTCATATTCGTATATCCTAACAGAGAAATCCCCAAGCTGAGATAAGTTTTCTAAAAAATTCTCCCCCAAAACCTTTATTTCCCCTTTTATTTTTGCCACCATCCCCAAAAAGACCCCCTTGTATCCGAACGCGGGAATAAAAACCCCTCCCTTCGTGTAAAATATTCCAAGCCAAATGTTTGTCTCTTTCTTTAAGATCCTACTTATCTCTTCAACACCATCCTTTCCCACCTTCTCGTAAGGTTTTACGAAAAACGGTAAATTCACGGAAAGTGCAATTAATGGATCTACGGGTACCATCTTCGCTTCACTTTCAGGGAAGTCCTTAATATCAATTTCCCTCACATCCCCTTCATAAGAGAACGCCAAAACCAATTTCCCCAAAATTACCGAAATTGCATAATTTTCCACCTGAAGGAAGAATGTGGAAGGGGGTAGGTAGGATTTTATTTTTTTGACGCCTTCGGGATCCAAGGTTTTTGGAATTCCAACCGGCATCTTCATGAGTACTTCAACTTCCTCCCTTGATGGTACCCTCCTTCCCAAGCCCTCCAATTTCTTTAGATCCCTAAAAACTATCTTCCTTATAAGCTCCTCGTTCGGGATGAAAATTTTGGCGGGTGTATCCGAGAATTCGTACCTTCTCACAATACTCTTAGGCCAATCAAATATCCTTTCCAAATTTTCAACGGATGAGCCCCAGGTGCTCTCCAAACCCACAACATCCCCATCCTTCAAATACACAATTACCACCCCATAACCTTTATCGGGAGGGGGTATAAAGTGCAACTTGGCGGTTTCCCTCTTTTTTGATGCGAAGTACAAAATAACCGAGGGATTCACACTAAATATTATAAAACCGACCTTTTCCTTAAAAAGTAAGCCAGGAGGTTAAAGAAGAGGGTCATTAAAAAGAGCATAAAACCCACCGCAAATATTGTACTAAATTCCAAAGTTCCATGTGGCACATCCCCGAGGCTAACCTGAACAATATAGGCGGTCATAGTCTCTATGGGTTCCAAAGGGTTCAAGGTTAGGTTGGGCTTTTGTCCCGCCGCTATTGCGACTATCATGGTCTCACCTAAAGCCCTTGATATTCCCAAAATAAAGGAGGAGGCTATGCCAGAAAAGGCGGTGGGAATCACCACATTAAATATAGTTTGGAACTTTGACGCCCCAAGGGCGTAGGATGCCTCCCTCAAGGTGTTGGGAACCGCCCTCATAGCGTCATCGGAAAGGGAGGATATTATCGGTATTATCATAATACCCATCACGATTCCCGCGGAAAGGGCGTTAAAACCCGAAAGGTCCGGTATAAAGGTTTTTAGGAAAGGGGTTACGGTCAAAAGGGCGAAATACCCATACACAACCGTTGGAACACCCGCCAGGATCTCCACAAGGGGTTTTAGGATCCTCCTTGTTTTTTCCCTTGAATATTCGCTCAGATATATCGCTATAAAGAGGCCGGAGGGTATTGAAATGGACATTGCTATGAGGGATGTTAAGAAGGTTCCCGCAACAAGGGGCCAAATTCCAAAACGCTTTTCGTAAAACAGGGGTGTCCATTGGGTATCAAGGAGGAAATCCTTAAGGGGAACCTTAAGGAAAAACTGGAAAGATTCGTAAAGGAGTATGGCTACTATTCCCAACGTCGTAAGAATCGTTATGCTTGATATCCCCAAGAGAAGAAGTTCAACCAACTTATCAAACCACTTTGCCCGCATTGGCAATTCTAACGCCGTTATAATACCCCCGTGCAAATATTTGATCCTCATATACACTTTCAATCCGCTTCTTTATATGACCTTGAGCTTATGTCCCTTTCGGGAGTTAAGTTTATAGTGGGTTTTTCGCAACCCGCTTATAGATTCTTCCACCCGGAGACCTATTTGGATCATTACGAGAGGCTTTTAAGGTTTGAAAAAGCTAGGGCGGAAAGCGTGGGAATAAAAACATATTTGGCCATGGGGATATCGCCAAAGGCAAAGATGAGGGATCCCCTAATAATTCTGGAAAGCCTTGAAAATTACCTAAAGCTTGACGTTGTGGTAGCCATAGGGGAATGTGGGATAGAAGATATATACGATGTTGTGGAGCTTGAAACCCTAAAGGTTATGTTTGAGCTTGGGAGGAGATATAAAAAACCTGTTTTCGTGGATTTACCCGAAGAGGGAAAAAGAAACGCGATAAAAAAGGTTTTAAAGTTGGCCGAGGAGGCGGATATTCCGGCGAATTTGGTGGTTTTAAACGGGATTGATGTTTGGACAGCCTTGGACTTTCAAGATTTGCCCGTATGGTTTTGCTTTAATTTACACCCAAATCCCCCAAAAAACCTTACGGAAAACGTACTGAAGGGAGATTTGCCCCTTGACAGGATCCTCATATCCTCAAACTTCGACCCGTACGCGAAGGACCCATTCCTCCTTCCAAAGGCGGTTTTGGATCTGAAACTTTTGGGGTACGAAGATATAATCTTGGAAAAGGTTTTTTACGAAAACCCAAAAAGGTTGTTTGGATTGTCCTAAGCGTCCATAAAATACCCATATGGAGAGGATAGATGAAGTTTTAGAGTTTCTTGAAAATAGCGATGTTGAGGTTATTACGTTGGTTTTTACGGATATTTTGGGGAGGTTGAAGGGTTTTAATTTAAGCTTGGGGGAGGTGGAGAGGGCGTTCAGGGAGGGTATAGTCTTTGATGGTTCTTCCGTTGAGGGGTTTGTGAGGATAGAGGAATCCGACCTAATAGCAAAGCCGGATCCGGAGGGGATATTCATAGCCCCAAGGGAAATAAGCGGGTTTAAAACCGTATATATAGTTTGCGATATCTTAAAACCTAACGGAGAACCTTTTGAGAGGGACCCGAGGAGGGTTTTGAAGGAAAAGTTAAAATCCCTGAAGGAAAAGGGGTATAACTACTATATAGGTGCGGAGCTTGAGTACTTCTATTTTGGTTCGGATAAAAGCCCCGAGCTTTTGGATCATGGCGGGTATTTTGATGTGCTCCCCAGCTATAAACCCACCACCGCCAGGGAGGAAACCGTAAAGGTTTTGAAGGAGATGGGTATAGAGGTGGAGGCATCCCACCACGAAGTTGCATATAGCCAGCACGAGATAGACTTCAGGTATTCCGATGCCCTTAGGATGGCGGATGTTTTACAAATTTCAAAGATGATAGTAAAAGAGATAGGGAGGAAACACGGGCTCTATGCATCCTTCATGCCAAAGCCCATATTCGGAATAAACGGTAGCGGATTACACCTACATATGTCCCTTTGGAAGGATGGGCAGAACACATTTTATGACGAGAAGGACAGCTACCAGCTTTCGGAAACCGCTAGAAAGTTTTTGGGAGGGATATTAAGGTACATAAAGAATATTACGTTGGTTTTAAACCAATGGGTGAATTCTTACAAGCGTTTGGTTGTTGGGTATGAGGCTCCCGTTTATATATCCTGGGGTAGGGCGAACAGGTCCGCCTTGGTGAGGGTACCCGCTTTCAAAAAACCCTCTTCCGCAAGGATAGAGCTTAGGTCCCCCGATCCCGCAACCAACCCATATCTTGCTTTCGCATCGATTTTGCACGTAGGACTAAAGGGTATAGAGGAGGGAATAGAACCACCCGAACCCGTGGAGATGGACATATATCATATGGACGAAGAGAATAGGAAAAAATTAAGGATAGACTCCCTGCCATCATCATTAAAGGAGGCGGTAGATATGGCGCTTGAAGATAGGATCTTAGAGGATGTGCTTGGAAAGAGCCTATTTGAAAAGTTCGTGGAGAACAAAATATTGGAATGGGAAAGGTTCAGGATAAGGGTTACGGACTACGAGATTGAGACCTATTATTCTATGCTATGATTTAACTTTAGTTCCTCGTGGTGCCTTATCTCGCCTCCGAAATAGGAGGTTGCAACTGCGGTAGCTGAAATAAGGAGGGAAAGGACCAAAATTATCCAAGATATAACCTTGGTGGATTTGAAGAAATGAAGTATTGACAAGATCCCGACAATTATAGCGAGGGAAAAGGGTATAAGCGCTGTACTTTCGTGGGTTTCCAAAGCCTCGTGGGATATTCCGCTTATTTTTTTGATTATTTCTTCGGAATTGTGCCCGCTGAAGTAAGCCACCGCGGTTAGGATGGTGGAAAGGATGAGGATGAACAGGGAAAAATTCCTTATATCCCTATCATCTTTCCTTAAACCGTAAAAGAGGAAAACCGCCCCAAACAGAAAGCCAAAAATGGGAAAATGGTTCGTTATTAAGTGTATAAAAATCGGGTTGAACATAGGGGTTATTATAAGGTGGGTACAGCTTGGGAAATCTCAACCATAACCTTTAAGGTTTCGGGTTTCCTTGCGATTTCAAACCCCTCCGCTATATTATTCAGTTTTACCCTATGCGTTATAAACCTTGAGGGCAAAACCCTGTTTATTATGCTTAGGGAGATCCTCATATCATCCGGACCTGCGGAATAGGATGGTATCAACGTTATCTCCCTGAAGTATATATCGTTTATGTCAAGCTCGATTGGGCTATTGGGGGGTAAGGGCGCGAAAAGGACCACCCTACCCCCGTTCCTTACATGTCTAAGGGCGGAAATTATTGCATCCTTGTTTCCCGGTGCAACTATAACCACGTCAAACTTATTATCCTTTATATCCTCATAACTTCCCACGTTCTCAAAAAACTTCTTCGCCAAATTTATCCTTTCTTGCAAAACATCAACTCCAAAGACCTCAGCGCCGAAAATCTTCGCCACTTCAAGGTTTAGCAAACCCATAAAACCCAAGCCTATGCCTAGGACCCTTTCCCCCACCCCTATATTCGCCCTTCTAATTGCCTTTACGGATGTAGCCAAAGGTTCCACCAAAGCCGCATCGTCGTCGGATATTTCCTCCGGAACTTTAAGAACATCCACCCTATGTATTTCCTCCGGTACCAAAACGAATTCCGAAAATCCCCCCGGGAATATCTTACTTTTTCTCCAAGTCTCGCAATGAACGTAATCCCCTTTTATGCAATAATCGCATACCATGCAAGGCGCATGGTGATGCACCACAACCCTCTCCCCGACCTTGAAATTCTTAACTTTTTCCCCCACTTCATGTACCACCCCTACGATCTCGTGTCCCGGGGTATATGGAGCCTTTAAATCAACGTACCAATCCATCAACTCACCCGTACATATACCGCATTTTAAAGCCCTTACCAAAATATCATTTTCTCCGATTTTTGGGATCTCCCCTTCCACCAACCGAATGTCGTTGTGTGAGTATAAAACCGCCCTTATCATTTATGCGAAAATTCTACGGAAGTTAAACCTGTCTTATAATATCCATTATGCAAGTTTCAAAGGACAAAGTTGTGACTTTCCATTATGTGATAAAGGATAAGGAGACGGGAGAGGTGATAGAGGACAGCAAGGAGCACGGGGAACCCGCAAAGGTGCTATTCGGTAGAAACATCCTACTAGAGGGTTTGGAGAAGGGTATGATGGGTATGGAAGAGGGGGAAAGGAGGACGATAGAGGTTAAGCCCGAAGAAGGTTACGGTGAGGTGGATCCCGAGCTCATCCAGAAGGTTCCGAGGGAATATTTCGGGGATATAAAACTTGAGAGGGGTATAACCCTGAGGGCGCAAACTCCCGATGGACAGATAATAGATCTAAGGGTGGTGGATTTTGACGAGCAAAACGTTATAGTAGATCTTAACCATCCCCTTGCGGGGAAAACCCTAATATTTGAGGTTGAGGTACTTAAGGTTAGGGACGCGACTCCAGACGAATTAGAGCATGGGCACGCGCATTAGCCTTTAACCACTATAACGGGTTTGTTTCTACTTACGATCCTTGATATTCCCACACCCTGCACTATCCTAACCACCGCCTCCGCATCTTTGTAAGCTTCAGGGATCTCCTCAAGGATCGTTCCCTTACTACTTGCCCTTAACTTTATACCTTTTTGGGATAGTTTATTTACGACCTCGGAGACGGAAAACATCCTTTTTGCCTTGCTCCTTGAAAGGACCCTACCCGCACCATGGCAGGTTGAACCGAAGCTCTTTTCTATTGAGCCTTCCGCACCAACTAGAACAAAGGAATACCTACCCATATCCCCAGGGATTATCACGGGTTGCCCCACGTTCCTATAAACCTCCGGTATCTCGGGTCTTCCCGCTGGAAAGGCCCTCGTTGCCCCCTTCCTATGAACCAAAACCTCAACCTCTTCACCGTCTATATTATACTTTTCAAACTTTGCTATGTTATGCGCCACATCATAAAGGATGTACATTCCAAGCTCGTCCGCACTTTTCTTTAAAACTTCCTCAAATGCCCTCCTTACGTTGTGGGTTATCATTTGTCTGTTTGCAAAGGCGAAGTTTGCGGCGCATGCCATGGCTTTCAAATAGTTGCTACCTTCCCTACTTTTAATGGGGGCACAGGCAAGTTGCTTATCCGGAACCCTTATTTTATACTTCCTTTCCATCACGTCAAGCATAACGTCTATGTAATCGTCCGCTATCTGGTGCCCAAACCCCCTACTCCCGCAGTGTATCATTATCACCACCTGACCCTTAAATAAGCCGAATTCCTTCGCTATCTTGTCGTTATAAATTTTATCAATTACCTGAACCTCCAAAAAATGGTTTCCGGAACCTAAGGTCCCAAGCTGATCCCTTCCCCTCTCCCTTGCCTTCTTTGATACATAAGAAAAGTCGGCGTTCGGAAGCCTTCCCTCCTCCTCTATGAACTTATAGTCATCCTCAAATCCGTACCCAAGCTCAATGGCGTACCTTGCCCCCTCGTGGGAGATCCTCTCAAGGTCTTTGTCGGAAGCCTTGAAAAATCCACCAACTCCAACCCCAGAAGGTACGTATTCATAAAGCTTGTCCGCAAGTTTTTCCAATGTCCTTTCGTCGAGTTGGGATATGTGCAAGTTCGTCTTTACGAGCCTGACCCCGCAGTTTATATCAAAACCTATACCGCCGGGTGAAACTATGCCATCCTCAACCCTGAAAGCGGCAACGCCCCCAACGGGAAAACCATAACCCCAATGTATATCGGGCATACCCAGGGAAAATTTTACTATTCCGGGTAATGTGGCTACGTTCGCCACCTGCTCTAAGGCCTCATCCTCGGGCATTATGCTCTCATCGGTAAATATTATGCCCGGAACCCTCATCCCTTCCTTATAATTCTGAGGCAAAAGGTAAGTGTAATTGTCGATCTTTTTAAGGTGCTTCCTGGCGGACATACGAATAATTATAAGGGTGTAATATTCTGACTTTTTTGGTCAAGTTTCAGCCTTAGAATATCCAATATGGCAACCCTTGAGATAAAAAATTTGGTCGTATCCATAGATGGGAATAGAATACTTAAGGGCGTAAACCTCAGCGTAGGGGAGGGTGAGATCCACGCGATAATGGGTCCCAACGGCTCAGGTAAGAGCACCTTGGCGCTCGTCATTATGGGGCACACCGCCTACACGGTTGAGGAGGGGGATATAATATTTGAGGGGGAGAGCATTTTACCCTTAAAGGCGGATGAGAGGGCGAAGAAGGGTATATTTTTGGCTTTCCAGCATCCCTTTGAAATAGATGGGGTAAAGGTTTCGCAGATGCTCTGGAAGGCGGTGCAGGAGAGGGGTTGGAAGGTTTCTCCCATGGAATTCAGGAGGATCCTAAGGGAATCTTACGGAAGGTTGAAGATGGAGGAATTCATAGACAGGTACCTAAACGTGGGGTTTTCTGGGGGGGAAAAGAAGAGGTCGGAGGTTGCCCAACTTTTGACGTTAAAGCCCAAGCTTGCCATTTTGGACGAGATAGATTCGGGTTTGGATATAGACGCGGTTAAGCTTGTGGGTGAGGAGATTACGAGGGCTAAGAAGGAAAATCCCAAGTTATCCCTGCTTATTATAACCCACTATCAGAGGATCCTAAACTTCATAAAGCCCGATTTCGTGCACGTTATGGTGGATGGGAGGATCGTTAAGAGCGGGGGGTTTGAGCTCTCGCTTGAGCTTGAGGAGAAGGGTTATGAAAGCCTATTAAAGGAGGTGGAAGCATGAAGGAGTACGAGCTTGAGTTTGATTACTCAAAGTATGCCTTTAGGGATGAGATAGAGTACAAGTACATCGGAAAGCCCGGTTTGTCAAGGGAACTGATAGAGGAGATCTCCCATATAAAGGGTGAGCCCGACTGGATGAGGGAGATAAGGCTAAAGGCTTACGAACACTTTATAAAGAGGCCCATGCCAAGTTGGGGTCCGGACCTCTCGGAGGTGGAGGAGATTTTTGATAAGATCGTTTATTATGCCTCTCCTACGGATCCGGGCAGGAGGGCAAGAAGCTGGGATGAGGTTCCGGAGGCGATAAGGAGGACATTTGAGAGGTTGGGAATTCCCGAGGCGGAAAGGAAGTACTTAGCGGGTATCACCGCACAGTACGACTCGGAGGTTGTTTATCATAAGATAAGGGGGGATCTGGCAAGGAAGGGTGTTATATTTACGGATATGGACACCGCCGTGAGGGAGTACCCGGATCTCGTTAGGGAATATTTTGGAACGGTTATTCCATATTCTGATAACAAATTTGCGGCTTTGAACACCGCGGTTTGGTCCGGGGGCTCCTTCGTTTATGTACCCAAAGGGGTTGAGGTGGATATACCCTTGCAAACCTACTTCCGCATAAATCTTGAAAATTTCGGGCAGTTTGAGAGGACCTTGATAATAGCGGAGGAGGGTTCAAAGGTGCATTACATTGAGGGATGTACCGCTCCTATATATTCAACCGGATCCTTACATTCCGCGGTGGTTGAGATAATCGCCAAACCCGGGGCGCATGTGAGATATACAACGATACAAAACTGGGCAAAGCACATATATAACCTCGTTACGAAGAGGGCGATAGCTTACAGGGATGCGTTCGTTGAGTGGGTTAACGGTGAGCTCGGAAGTAAGGTCACCATGAAGTACCCTGGTGTGATACTCAAGGAACCCGGGGCGAGGACGGATATATTGACGGTCTCCTATGCGGGTAAGGGACAAATACAAGACAGCGGTGCCAAGGCTATACACCTTGCACCTTACACAACATCAACAATAACCTCAAAATCCGTATCAAAGGACGGGGGAAGGACGAGCTATAGGGGAATATTGAAGGTGGTAAAGGGGGCGAAGGGGGTAAAGTCAAACGTCCGCTGTGATGCCCTTCTCCTCGATCCCATCTCAAGATCCGATACTTATCCTTACATAGAAATAGAGGAGAGCGATGTTCATATAGGGCATGAGGCGACGGTGGGAAGGGTAGGGGAAGATCAGATATTTTACCTTATGAGCAGGGGTTTAACGGAGGCGGAGGCTTATTCCCTAATAATTTTGGGGTTCATAGAACCCTTCACAAAGACATTACCTATGGAGTATGCGGTTGAGCTTAACAGGCTGATAGAGCTTGAGATGGAGGGAAGCGTAGGATAAACGGGCTTAGAATTCCCAATATGTCTAAAATTTATTACGACGTTAAGCTTACGCCCGAGGAGGAGAAATTTATAAGGGCACAGTTAGAAAGGGCGCTTCTCCTTACCACCTTGGAAAAGGCTTTGGCTTGGGCGGTAAATTGGAGTAGGAGCAAATCTCTATGGCCCGCGTCTTTCGGTTTGGCATGCTGTGCCATAGAGATGATGGCCGCAAACATGCCCAGGTACGATATGGCGAGGTTTGGGTATGAGGTATTTAGGGCTTCCCCTAGGCAGGCGGACCTTATGATAGTTGCTGGGACGGTTACTGTTAAAATGGCTCCCGTCTTAAGGCAGATATACGACCAAATGGCGGAACCAAAATGGGTGATATCTATGGGTACATGCGCGAACAGCGGGGGAAAGTACCACAACTACGCGGTTTTGCAGGGGGTAGATCAGATAGTTCCCGTATCGGTTTATGTTCCCGGTTGCCCACCGAGGCCCGAAAGTTTAATTTACGGTATCCTAATGCTTGCAAGGAAAGTTCAAAGGGAAACTGGAAAGATACTCCTCTAATGGAAATTTCTAGGGAAGCTTTCCTTCCTACCGTTTATGGGAATTTCAGGATAAGGGTGTTTAAGGATGGGGATATGGAGCACGTGGTGATAATTAAAGAGCCTTTGAATGAACCCGTACTTTTGAGGATCCATTCCGAGTGTTTTACGGGGGATGTATTGGGTTCCCTAAGGTGCGATTGTGGGTATCAGCTTGAGATTGCCCTTGAGAGAATATCACAAGAAGGTGGAGTATTGATATATTTGAGGCAAGAAGGTAGGGGGATAGGGTTGTTTAATAAGATAAATGCATACTCATTGCAGGACGAGGGTTTTGATACCGTCCAGGCGAACCATCAACTTGGTTTCGAGGCGGATGTTAGGAGGTACGAAATCTCGGGGAAGATCCTAAAATTTTTGGGAATAAAAAGGGTAAGGCTTATGACGAACAACCCCAAAAAGATCGCGGATCTTGGGGAATTCGGTATAGAGGTGGTGGAGAGAGTAGCACTTGAGGTTGAACCAAACCCCCATAACATAAATTACTTGAGGACAAAAAAGTTAAAGCTCGGGCACCTTCTCACAAAGGTATAATGTTGGGCTTTTTACCGATTTACACATTGCACATACCCGACACCCTTGAAATTTCCTCCCTATGGTTTGAAGGGGGGGTTGTGTACTGGGGAAGCTTGGATGGCTCCGTCTTTGCGAATCTTAATCAGGTTTTAAGAACGGAAGAGCCCATAACTTCAATATGTAAGAGAGGTGGGAAGATCTATGCGGGGGGGATATTCAAGATTTACGAGATAAATGGGGGAAATATCCATACCTTTAGGATACCGCAACCAATAAAGAACATTTCTTGCTCAAGGAGGGGCATGTTCATATTAACGTCGGAGAATATTCTCCTTTCAAGGGAGGGGGAGGCACCGAGGGTGATAACGAAAGGGGTTTTCTCCGACATATTCGCCTTTAGGGATACCCTTTACATCCTTGAGGATAACTTGTTAAAGCGGTTTTATGACGGTAAATTCGAAATTGTATTGAACTTTGAAAGGGAATTCTTGAGGATATGGAAGATTGGGCAAATATACCTACTCTTGGATAAGGAGAACACCCTATGGGCTTACTTTGGGGGGAGGATGGGTAGGGTATTGAAAGTGGATAACCTATCTGTTAAAGGGGATACGGTGGTAATTTACAGGAACGAGGATTTCGGGAAATATATTTACGTCCTTAGGGCATTGAGGTGTGGAAAAATTTAAGAAGTTTTTCATATCATCAAAGCCAGGGATAGTACTATTCGTGGGGATAACCGCCCTTGCATCCGCATACTTGGGAAGCTCGGATCCAAAGAGGGATATACTTAAGATCATATTTGTTGGTTTGGGGGCGGTTCTTTCCTCAGGGGGCTCCGCCATAATAAACAACGTTTTGGATAGGGAGTTAGACAAGCTTATGACGAGAACATCAAAAAGACCCACCGCAACGGGGGAAATTTCACCAAATGAAGGTATAGCGGTAGCGGTGTTTTTAATAATTTTGGGTCTCACCTTGGTATTTTCATTTGGTGGGGTTGTTCCTTTCCTTTTAAGCTTTTTGGCGGTTATCCTATACGACCTTTTATATACGCTTATCCTAAAAAGGAAAAGTCCGTTTGGGGTAATACTGGGTGGATTACCGGGCTCTTTACCCACATTGATAGGTTATTACTCCACCGCCGGAAGGCTCGATGCTCTACCCTTAATACTCTTCTACTTTATGTTTTTTTGGCAACCACCACATTTTTGGGCGTTGGCAATAAAATACAAGGAGGATTACGCTAAGGCAAATCTTCCCGTTTTACCCTTAATTTATGGTGAAAAATTCACGAAGGTGCAATCAATAATACATTCCGTTTTACTTCTGCCGGCGGTTCTGATTCCGGTATTTTGGGGGTTCGTAAAACCCATTTTTCTACTTTTAACCTTACCGCTTCTTTTGGGATTTATTGGCTTAAATGTTCTATCCCTCTACATTCAAATAGATCTGAAAAGGCTCTTCGCATTTTCAAATTTACTCTTGATTTCCTATTTTCTCGCCTTTGTTTTATCAAAACAAGGTTAAAATATCCGCTTTATGGTTAGAGTGGGAATAATAAAGGAAAGAAGGGGAAACGAAAGGAGGGTCTCCCTTGTGCCCTCGGATATAAAAAAGCTCGTAAGTAAAGGTATTGAGGTTTTGGTGGAGAGGGGAAGTGGTGAAGGGGCATATTTCTTGGATGGGGAGTATGAGGAGGCGGGGGCGAGGGTATTGGAGAATGCAAAGGAAGTACTATTAAACGTTGATATCTTAATAAAGGTTCAACCTCCAAGCCTTGAAGAAGCGGAAGCCCTAAAGGAGGGGGCAATATACATAGGTTTCACGAGGTATTGGGAAAATCCAGAATATCTGAATGTGTTTTCCGAAAGGGGTATAACCGCCTTTGCCCTTGAGAAGATACCTAGGACAACTAAGGCACAATTTGTGGATGTCTTATCCTCTCAGGCTACAATAGCGGGTTATAAGGCGGTTATATTGGCTGCGGATCTTTCCCCCCACCTCTTCCCCATGCTAACCACGGCGGCGGGAACATTAAAACCCGCGAAGGTTTTGGTAATTGGGGTTGGGGTGGCTGGTTTGCAAGCTTTGGCAACCGCTAAGAGACTTGGTGCCCTAACCTTCGCTTACGATATAAGGCCCGCGGCGAAGTATGATGCGCAAAGCGTGGGCGCGAAGTTCCTTGAGTCGCCGGTTTGGGCGGAGGGTGTGGGGGGTTATGCGAGGGAGCTAACGGAGGAAGAAAGGAGAATACAGCACGAGTTTTTGGCAAAACATATTGGAAACTCCGATGTGGTAATAACTACCGCCCAGGTTCCGGGTAAGAGGGCACCTTTGATAATCACAAAGGATATGGTGGAGAGGATGAAACCAGGTTCGGTTATAGTTGATATAGCGGCGGATAATGGTGGGAACTGTGAGCTTACGAAACCCGGAGAGGTTGTAGAATATAACGGTGTAAAGATAGCGGGTCCTTTAAACGTCCCTTCAAGCGTTCCAAGGCCCGCAAGCGAAATGTTTTCAAAGAATATGGCGAACTTCCTTGAACTTATCATAAGGGATGGTCAAATAAAATTGGATTTTGGGGAAGAGATCCTTGAAAAGAGCCTTTTGATAAAACCGGGGGTGAAAAATGAATGAGGTTTGGATTGCGCTTTACATCTTTATGCTTTCCGCATTTACGGGTTTTGAGGTGATCTCAAGGGTCCCAGTGATCCTCCACACACCCCTTATGTCTGGCACCAACTTCATACACGGCATAGTTTTGGTAGGTTCCATGATCGTTATGATGAATGCCCAGACACCCTTTGAGATGGTGGTCGGAGCTTTTGGCGTCTTTCTCGGAGCCTTAAACGTCGTGGGTGGCTTCGCGGTTACGGATAGGATGTTGGAGATGTTTAAAGGAGGGAAAAAATGAATCATATTATTACGGGAACTTACTTTTTGGCGGTTCTTTTATTTATTTTCGGCTTAAAACTCCTATCTTCCCCAACTACCGCAAGGAGGGGAAACCTGATAGCGGGGGTTGGAATGCTTTTGGCCATCCTAATAACCTTTCCCCTAATATACCTCCAATACAACCAGGATCCCCTATTTACCACGAAGATCCTCGTGATGATTTTGATGATCCTCTTAGGTTCCGTAATAGGTTGGGTTTCCGCAAAGAAGGTCCCCCTAACGGATATGCCCCAGATGGTCGCCCTTTTCAACGGCATGGGTGGGGGAGCGGCTGGGGTGATAGGTTACTTGGAAATCTTGAGAGGGCATGGAGAGTTTTCCCTTAAAGTCCTCGCAGCCTTGGCTCTTATAATCGGTACCATATCCTTCAGCGGTAGCATAGGGGCATTTTTGAAGCTTCAGGGTTGGATAGGGGACAGGCCCATAACGTTCCCCGGTCAGCAGATTATCAATGCCATCCTCCTTTTAGCAACATTAATCTTGGCTTTTCTAACCCTTAGGGATATATCATATCTGAACCTTTTCACGATTTTACCCTTGATCTTGGGTTTCCTGATAACCCTACCAATAGGTGGGGCGGATATGCCTGTGGTAATATCCCTGTTCAACGCCATGACAGGCTTGGCTGTGGCTTTTGACGGCTTTGCCATACAGAACTATACCCTAATTGTAAGCGGTACGATAGTTGGTGCCTCTGGTACCCTACTCACCTTCCTTATGGCTAAGGCGATGAACAGGTCAATAACCAACATCCTATTCGGAGCGATGGGGAAGATAGTGGGGGGTGAGGCAAAGGATAGGGTGATGAAGGAGGTAAGTGCGGAGGATGCAGCCGCAACCTTGGCGTATGCCAATAAGGTTATTATAGTTCCGGGTTTTGGACTTGCGGCGGCACAAGCCCAGCATAAAATAAAGGAGCTTATGGACGAGCTTGAAGGTAGGGGGGTTGAGGTTAAGTTCGCCATACATCCTGTTGCGGGTAGGATGCCCGGACATATGAACGTGCTTTTAGCAGAGGCAGATATACCCTACGAGAAACTCTATGACCTTGAGGAGATAAACGAGGAGTTTTCCATCGCGGACGTTGCCCTGATAGTGGGAGCTAACGATGTTGTAAATCCCGCGGCGGAAAACGATCCGAATAGCCCTATATACGGAATGCCAATACTCAAGGCTTACAATGCTAAAAACGTTTTCGTGATAAAGAGGGGTAGAGGTAGGGGTTTTGCGGGTATAGATAACGAGCTATTCTATTTGGATAAAACCTTTATGCTATTTGGGGATGCAAGGGATGTTCTCTCAAAGTTGGTGCAAGCAATAAAGAGGTTTTAACGGCTTTAAAATACCTTCTTCGCCACCCTAGCTCAATTGGCAGAGCGGCTGATTTGTAATCAGCAGGTTGGGGGTTCGAGTCCCCCGGGTGGCTTTTTGAACGTTCCCCCTATAGACCTCGTAAAGCAAAATTTGCAATTTGAAGAGGAATTCTTGAAAGCATTCTCAGAGATAATAAGAAGCGGGCAGTTCGTTTTGGGGGAAAATTTACGAAAATTCGAAGAGGAGTGTGCCAAGTACATAGGGGTAAAATATTCCTTAGGTGTAAATAGTGGGACGGATGCTCTGGTTATATCCCTTAGGGCTTTGGGAATTGGGAAGGGGGATAAAGTGGTGGTTCCCGCCTTTTCCTTCTTTGCTACGGTTGAAGCGGTGCTCTTGGTGGGGGCGGAACCCATAATTGTGGATATAAGGGAGGATACCTTCAACATAGATCCCGAAGCGGTAAAAGCTTTAGATGGAAAATTTAGGTGTATTATACCGGTTCATCTCTTTGGTCAGATGGCGGAGGTCGAAAAATTAAAATTTGAAGGTGTATTTATCCTTGAGGATTCCGCGCAGGCTTTTGGGGCGAGTAGGTTTGGAAGAAAAGCGGGAAGCTGGGGGGATATATCCGCCTTCAGCTTTTATCCTACCAAGAATTTGTCCGCCTTGGGGGATGGGGGTCTTATAACAACCAACAACGAAAGATTTTATGAGATAGCAAAGGCTTTAAGGATACACGGTTCGTTTGGGGATAAGTACTCAAACGAAATGGTGGGTTATAACAGTAGGTTAGACGAGATCCAGGCATCCTTTTTGCTAATAAAACTCAAAAAGATAGACGATTGGAATAAAAGGAGAAACGAGATAGCAAAAATTTATGATGAGGCTTTGAAGGACTTGGTAGTCATACCGAAGGTCCTTGAGGGAAATTATCATATATACCACCAATACACGATAAGGACGGAAAGGAGGGATGAGCTCTTTGAGTTTTTAAGGAAAAACGGGATATACGCATCAATATACTATCCCAAGCCTTTACACTTGCAAAAACCCCTCCTTGATCTTGGATACAAAGTTGGACAATTCCCGGTTTCGGAAAAAATATCAAGGGAAGTTTTAAGCCTCCCAATATTTCCCGAGATGGAGGATTGGCAGATAAATTATGTAATTGAGAAAGTTAGGGAATTCTTCAAGGGATGATCCTCGTGGATGCGATCCTTGCGGATGAAAAACCCACCGGTATAGGGGTTTATACTTTCAACCTCGTAAAGAACCTAATAAAATACCTTGATTTTGAAGTTTTAACGCATAATCCCGATCTATTTCCCGGCCTAAAAACCGTAAAGGCTCCAACTTTTGTTTCCCCTTCGAGGGGGAAAAATGGGGCTATTCTTAGAACTTTTTACCTTCAAACCCTTACAGGTAAAGGAATACTATACCGCACATACCACCACATATCCCTATTTTGGAGGGGAAAACAGATTATAACCGTTCATGACCTATTGCCTATCCTCTTCCCCGAAAGGTATATAGAGCAGTATTACTTTTTCAAGTACTTCCTCAAAAGGTTCATAAATTTTGTGGATTTCGTAATAACCGATTCACATAGGTCAAAGGAGGATATTGTCGAATTTTTCAAAATAGAAGAGGGTAGGATAAGGGTTTTTTATCCAGGCTATAACGAGGAGGTCTTCAAACCCGTCGAGGATAAGGATAGGATCCTGAAGATCAAGGGTAGGTTTGGGCTATTTGATTATATCTTAGTGGTGGGCGCCCAGTATTCCCACAAAAACGTTGAGGTTGTAATGAAGGCTATCAAATACCTTGAACCATTACAGTTGGTTATAACGGGAACAAGAGAACCCTACGAAAGCTCACTTTTAAAAACCGCAACAGAATTAGGCTTATCGGATAGGGTAAAAATTTTAAAGTATGTTCCGCAGGAGGATCTGGTGTATCTTTATGCCGGAGCCATTGCTTTAGCTTTTCCTTCAAGGTACGAGGGTTTTGGGATACCTGTATTGGAGGCTATGGCGGTGGGAACACCCGTAATAGGTACTTATGCTGTAAAGGAGGCGGGGGGAGATGCTATAGTCTATGCTGATCCTGACGATTTTGAGAGTTGGATCTCCGCAATAAATAAAGTTTTAAAGAGCAGGGAAGATCTTGTAAGGAAAGGCTTTGAGAGGGTAAAAAATTTCTCTTGGGATAAAACCGCAAGGGAAATTTCCTCCTTCCTTTCTTCCCTACCTTAAAATTCCGCGTTATGTTTATAATTTTTACCCTTCAGCTTCAAGATAGCGCTTGGGAAAATTATGCGGAGAGGATAACGAAGATGATTCTGAGAGAAGGTGGAAAGGATGCCATTTATGATATTAGGTTTTTGGAAGATTCAACTGGTAAATACATCTTTTATTACAGACGCTTTATATACACCACACCTTCAGGATATAAGATATTTTACAGAACGCCTGTTCTAATAAGGCTTCCCGACGACAGCCCAAAAGATATTGACAAAATGATAATCTCAAGGATAGAAAGGGAAAGGCTTACAAGGGAAAACCTTCTTGAGATCGCAACTATAGGTTTTAGTTGTGGGGTGGTAACAATCGGGGCTTTAATAGGAGCGATATTTGAACTTTCAAGGTGAGAGTTCAATTTTACAATTTTGAGGACCCGGAATGGGTGGTTTTGAGGGGGATATTGGAGAGGAAAATTGGAGATCTTGAGATAGTATTTATAAGGGTAGGTGTTGAATTTTTGAAGGATTTAAGTACCTTGAAAAGGTTGAAGGGTAAGAAGAGGGTTGTAATTCTGGAGAGCGCATACGAGAGGTTTCCGTTAAGAAAGGTGGGATTATTAAGGAAATTAAGGTATATCGTTCTCGATCTGATATTTAAAGAAAAGGCGGATCTTTATTTTGTAGGGAGCGATGGTTCGGGTGGCGATGTTTTGGCTGAAAAATTTAAGGTGAATTACTCTATTTTACCCCCATCAAGGTTTATACTTTCAAGGGGGAACAAGGTTTTTGCGAGGGAAAAATTAAATGTCCCTTTAAATGGAATTTATGTGGGCTATGCGGGTTATCCCACCGAGGAATTTGGGTTTGATCTCTTGGGAAAAATATACCTTCTTTCGGGAAAGACCTTCAAGCTCCTT